>DATMJT010000359.1:0-8556 GCA_035553735.1 Pilimelia sp. | reverse complement strand
CCCCGAGGTGGTACCCACCCGGCAGACCGGCCGGCGCCCGCCGCCACGCCCGTCGGCCCGGGTCGAGCTGCAGGTGTACGGCCCGCTGCGGTGCACCGCGAGTTACAGCTGGGACCCGGGGCATCCCGCGCTGGCGCAGCCGTGCCACGCCACCGGGCCGAAGATCCGGCTGCTCGGGCGGATGCAGGCCCTGCCGGGCGTGCAGGCCGACATCTCGCTGTGGCTGGCCGACGACGCGACCGGAACGCGGGTCGCCGGGCCCTTCACCTGCGTGGCGGTGATGTTCACCGACGCGGCGCCCGCGCGCGACTGCGGCCCGTTCGACACTCCCGCCGAGCACGGCCGCCGCTACGTGGTGGTGCAGGAGTGGGGGTACACCAACCAGCGGATGCTGCCCGGCGGTTCGGCCCGCAGTGACCCGTTCACCTGGTAGCCGAGGCATGGACGTTCGTCGGGCGGGGGTTTGCTCAGCCCGGGTCCCACGCGGCCGAAGGGCAAACCCGTAGGAAGGCGTGCCGGTCAGGGACGACCGTTGGCGCCACGCCACGCGTGGCTGGTCTCGTACCCGGGGGTTCCCATGGCCGAAGTGCTCGTCGTCGAGGACGACCAGGACATCCGCACGATGCTCGCCACCCGGCTGGAGCGCGCGGGGTTCGGCGTCACCACCGCCCCCACCGCCGTGGACGCCCTGGCCGCGGTCCGGGAGCACCGCCCCGACGCGGTGCTCCTGGACGTGCAGCTACCCGGGATGAGCGGCCTGGAGTTCTGCCGGCGGGTGCGGGCCGACGAGGCGCTGGCCGACATCCTCGTCGTGGTGGCCACCGCCTCGGTGGGCCCGGGCGCGATGGCCGCGGCGTTCGAGGCGGGCGCCGACGAGTTCGTGACCAAGCCGTTCCAGCTCGCCGACCTCATCGACCGGCTGCGGTCGGCGACCCCGGTCAGGCCCGGGGGGACGGCCGCACCGACGGCTGGGAGCCCGGCCGGAACGGCGTCCGCTTGCCGGTGGCGAGGTCGAGCAGCGTGACGTACGAGTGGTTGCGGTAGCGGCCGGTGAGGAACGCCCGCCCGGCGTCGGCGTAGCTCAGCTCGCGGTCCTCGGCCACGCCGATCCGCCGCACCGACCCGGTGGCCAGGTCCCGCTCGACCACGTGCACCGGCCGCGAGGTGCCCGCCGTGTGGCCCTGCTGGTACGCCGTCCAGCTGACCCGCGCGCCGTCCGGCCGGAACGCCGGCACCACCGCGAAGCCGGAGAACTCCTGCCCGCCGCCGCCGTACGCGGCCAGGACCTCCTCCGCCCCGGTCGCGACCGTACCCAGCGTGAGGCAGTCGTCGAAGATGCTCTCGCAGTCGCCGCCCCGGAACGCGATGCGCCGGCCGTCCGGGGACCAGGCCAGGGCGTCGTCGGTGCGCAGCCGCTCGGCCAGGGACCCGCCGGCGCGCGGCGCGCCGGTGTCGGGCGGCAGCGGCTGGTCCTGGCAGGAGGTGGGGAACAGCACCTGGAAGCCGGGCTTCGGGGCGGCGGCGGAAACGCGGTAGACGGACGGGCCGCCGGTGCACCCGGCCGAGGCCACCGCGAGCCACTGCCCGTCGGGCGACCAGGCGGGGGCGCCGACCCGGCGGGTGGTCAGCTGCCGCTTGCCGTCACCGTCCGCGCCCATGACCCAGAGCCGGCCGCCGCGCAGGTAGGCGATCCGCCGGCCGTCCGGTGACCAGCGCGGCCGGGCGTGCCCGCCGCCGGTGGTGAGCCGGCGCTCCCCGGAGCCGTGGCTGACGTACACCTCGCCGCCGCGCACGTAGGCGACGGTCTGCGGGAAGCTCGGCGCCGCGGTGGCCGGCGCGGCGCCGCCGGCCACCACGCCGGTCACCGCGACGGCCGCGGCGAGCCCGGCCCGGCCGACGGCCAGCCCGGTGGCGGCGATGATGTGCCGTGCGAACCTGGTGTGCATGACGCTTTCCCCCCGTGCGGCGCCGACGTGGCGTACCCCGGACCCATCGTCGCAACCGTCCTGCACCTGAGCGCTTTCCGTTCGGAAACCGGGAGCGTTCCCCGATCCGGGGGACGACCACCCGGTCCGGTGCGGCCCCGGGCGCGCGGCGCGCGGCGTGGCGCGGGACGGCCGCGCGCGCGGCGTGGCGCGGGACGGCGGCCGGGCTATGGGCGCAGCCACACCGCGTCGCCGCGGCGGGGGTCCAGCGGCGGGGGGTAGCGCAGTGCGGCCCGTCGCACGGCCGGCAACCGCCACGGCTGGTGCACGGCCGGACCGGGCACGCCGGCCAGCTCGGGCACGAACCGGCGGACGTAGGCCCCGTCGGGGTCGAAGCGCAGCGCCTGCCGGACAGGGTTGAACCGCCGGTACGGGTTCTGGTCGGTGCCCGTGCCGGCCGTCCACTGCCAGTTGCCGCAGTTGCTCGGCACCTCGCCGTCGAGCAGCCAGCGGTGGAACTCCGCGGCCCCGGCGCGCCAGTCCGCGCCCACGTGCGCGCACAGGAAGCTGGCGGTGATCATCCGAGCCCGGTTGGGCAGCCAGCCCTCGGCGCGCAGCTGGCGCATGGCCGCGTCGACCACCGGCACGCCGGTGTGCCCGCCCGCCCAGGCCGCCAGCGCGTCGGGGTCGTCGCGCCAGTCCTCGCCCGCGCCGCGCCGGTACGCCGACCGGCCCAGCTCCGGGAACGCCCGGGTCAGCTGGTGGTAGAAGTCGCGCCAGCAGAGCTGCCGGACGAACGCCTGCGCCCCGGCCGAGCCGTCGCGCAGCGCCACGCGGGCCACCGACAGCGGGGACAGGCACCCGAAGCGCAGGTACGGGCTCAGCCCGGAGGTGACTCCCGCAGTCGCCAGATCGTCGCGGCGGCGCTCGTAGTCGGCGAGCCGGTCCAGCCAGCTCCGCAGCGCCGTCCGCCCGGCGCCTTCGCCGCCGGTCACGGCGCCCGGCGGCGACGTGCCCAGCAGGTCCAGCGCGGTGCTCGCCGACGCCCACCCGTCGACCGGCACCGCCGCGTCCGGCAGCGTGATCCGCGCCGGGGTGGCCAGCTCCTCCCGCCACCCAGCGTCGTGCCAGGCCCGCAGGTACGGGGTGAACACCCGGTAGTGGTCGCCGCCGCCGGCCGGGGTCACGGCGCCGGGTGCCACGATCGTGTTGCCGGCAAAGACCCGCACCGAGATGCGGTGTCGCTCCCCCTCCGCGCGCAGCCGCCGCTGCCGGCGCTGGGCGTACCGGGTGACATCGCCGGTGACCGCTATGCCCTCGGCCCCGACCGTCCGGGCCACCCGCAGCGTCTCGGCGACCGGGTCACCGCGGCGCACCACCAGGTCGCCGCCGCGGCGGCGCAGGCTGGCACGCAGGTCCCGCAGGCTCTCGGCGAGGAAGCGGTCGCGGTTCGGGCTGACCCCGGCCAACGCCGGATCCAGGACGAACAGCGGAACCACCCGCTCGGCGTTCGCGCAGGCCGTGGCCAGCGCGGGGTGGTCGTGCACCCGCAGGTCGCGGGTGAAGAGCACGACGGCCGTCCGCATCCGGTTCACCGGGCGGGCCCCGGCGGCACCGGCGCGGGCACGGCCGGTGCCGGGTCGGGCATCGCCGGTGCCGGGCGCGGCGGTGCGGACCGGCACCCGCGGCGGGCGACGAGCGGGCCGGGCACGGCCGGCGGCGGGCCCGGCACGGCGGGCACCGCACCGGGCGCGGTCGCCAGGCTGCGCAGCGCGCCGGCCGCCCGGCGCCAGGCGGGCACCGTCGCCCGGCGGGCGAAGACGTCGTAGCCGGCGGCGGCCACCTCGTCGAGGATCCCGCCGTAGAGGTGGAACGCGGCGCGGACGCAGGCCTGGGCGGCGGGCTCCAGCCGCGCCACGCCGGGGGCCGCCGCGGCGTAGTGCTGCTGCGCGCGCCGCACCTCGTACGCGATCAGCCGCCGGACCCTGCCGGGCGCGACCCGGCGCGCGGCGGCCTCGGCGAGGTCCGCGCGGGTCACGCCGAACCGGTCCAGGTCCTCCTGCGGCAGGTAGACCCGGCCCCGGTGCAGGTCCTCGGCCACGTCGCGGATGAAGTTCGTGAGCTGGAACGCCAGGCCGAGCTGCCGGGCCGGCTCGCGGGCGGCGGCCCGGTCGGCGGCGCCCAGGATGGGCAGCATCAGGGTGCCGATGACGGCCGCCGAGCCCTCCATGTAGTCCAGCAGGTCCGCGTAGCGGTCGTACCCGGTGTGGGTGAGGTCCATCGCCATGCTGCGCAGGAAACTGGCGAAGTCGGCCGGGTCCAGGTCGAACACCGCGATGGTGTGCAAAACCGCCGGCAGCAGCGGGTCGGCCACCGCGGCGCCGTGCAGCCCGGCGGTGAAGCGGTCGGCCCAGGCGGCCAGCGGGGCCGCGCGCTCGGCGACGGTCCGCCCGCTGACGCCCGCGTCGACGATGTCGTCGGTGTACCGGGTGAAGCCGTACAGCGCGTGCACGTGGCGGCGCTTCCACGCCGGCAGCAGCCGGGTGGCCAGGTAGTAGGTCCGCCCGTGGCGGCGGTGCAGCTCCTCGCACCGGGCGTACGCCCGGGACAGACCATCGCGCATCACGACCTCCCCCTCCATGGTGAATCGACTCAGAAATCGACGCAACTCGGATCCCGGGGTACGCTGATCCGGTGGCTGACGACACCTCCGCGGCACTCGCCGGGCCCGCTCGCGGTCACGGCGGCGCACCGCCGGCGGCCGGGCCGCGCCCGGCGCCCACCGTGACCGCGCCGGGCACCACCGCATCGACGGCGGTCGGGTCCACCGCCACGGCTGCCGCACCGGCCGTCCCGGGCCCGCGCCGGCCCGGGCCCGGCCTGCCGCCGCCGGCCGGACCCACGCGTCCGCAGCGCGAACTGGTCCACTCCATCGAGTGGCTGCTCGCCGACTTCCTCACCGGGGAGGTGGCAGAGCTGGCCGCGCTCGACCCGGCGCTCGGGGAGTTCGCCCGGGTGGCCCGCGACGCCGTGCTGGCCGGCGGCAAGCGGCTGCGTCCCACGTTCGCCTACTGGGGCTGGCGGGGCATGGCCGGAGCCCGGCCCCCCGTCGGGCCGCTCCTGCCCGCGCTCGCCGCGCTGGAGCTGCTGCACGCCTTCGCCCTCGTCCACGACGACGTGATGGACGCCTCGGCCACCCGCCGGGGGCGGCCCACCGCGCACGAGCGGTTCGCCGCCGCGCACCGGGCCCGGCGGCACCGCGGCGACCCCGGGCGCTTCGGCGACGCCGCCGGGGTCCTCGTCGGAGACCTGTGCCTGGTCTGGGCAGACCGGCTGATGGCCACCGCCGCCGTGCCACCCACGGTGCTGCTCGCCGCCCGGCGCAGCTACGACCGCATGCGGGTGGAGGCCGTCGCCGGGCAGTACCTCGACGTGCTCGGCGAGGCCGCCCCCGGCCACTGGTCGCTGGACCGGGCGCTGCGGGTGGCCCGGCACAAGACCGCCAGCTACACCGTCGCGCACCCGCTGGACTTCGGCGCCGAGCTCGCCGGCGCCCACCCCCGTCCCGACGCCACCGCCGTGCGCGTCGCGTACCGCCGGTACGGGCGCGCCGTCGGCGAGGCGTTCCAGCTGCGCGATGACCTGCTCGGGGTGTACGGCGACCCGCGGCTGACCGGCAAGCCCACCGGCGACGACCTGCGCAGCGGCAAGCCCACCGCCCTGCTCATGCTGGCCCGGCAGCTGGCCAGCCGGGCCCAGCGCGCCGAGCTGGACCGGGCCGAGGCGGGTCCGGCCGCCCTGGCCCGCCGGGCCGCGGTGGTCGAGGAGACCGGTGCCGTCAGCCGGCTCGAACAGCTCATCGACGACCGGGTCGGCGCCGCCGTGACCGCGCTCGACGCCGCGCCCCTGGACCCGCCCGTGCGCGCCGCCCTCACCGGCCTGGCCCGGGCCGCCACGAACCGGCGGGCATGATGAGGCGGGAGCCCGCGCGTACGCCGCCGCGCCGGCCGGCGGAGGCCGGGCGTCGGCCGGGCGCCCAGCCGAGGAGGTCGTGATGCGCACCGTGACCGGACCGACCGACCGTGTGGTGATCGTGGGCGCCGGGCTGGGCGGCCTCGCCTGCGCCCTGCACCTGGCCGGCGCCGGCCGGCAGGTGACCGTCGTGGAGCGGGAGTCCGGGCCCGGCGGCCGGGCCGGTCGACTGGCCGACGGCGGCTACGAGTTCGACACCGGCCCCACCGTGCTGACCATGCCCGAGCTGATCGCCGAGGCGCTCGACGCCGTGGGCGAGTCGCTGGCCGACTGGCTGGAGCTGACCCCGCTCGACCCGGCATACCGCGCCCACTACCCCGACGGGTCCACGCTGGACGTGCGTACCGACACCACCCGGATGGCCGCCGAGATCTCCCGGTTGTGCGGCCCCCGGGAGGCCGACGGCTACCTGCGGTTCGTGGAGTACGCCCAGCAGCTGTGGCGGTGGGAGCGCCACGACTTCATCGACCGGAACCTGGACAGCCCGCGCGACCTGCTCACCGTCAACCTGCTGCGGCTGGCCGCGGCGGGCGGCTTCCGCCGGCTGAGCACCAAGGTCAACCAGTTCCTGCGGGACCCGCGCACCCGCCGGATCTTCTCCTTCCAGGCCATGTACGCCGGGCTCGCGCCGCACCGGGCGCTGGCCCTGTACGCGGTCATCGCGTACCTCGACTCCGTCGCCGGGGTGTCCTACCCGCGCGGGGGCGTGCACGCCGTGCCGCGGGCGCTGGCCGGTGCGGCGGAGAAGCACGGGGTGCGGCTGCGGTACGGGGCCGCGGCGACCAGAGTGCTCACCTCCGCCGGGCGCGCCACCGCAGTGGTCACCGCCGACGGTGAGCACCTGCCGGCCGACGTGGTGGTGCTCAACCCGGACCTGCCGGTGGCGTACCGGGAGCTGCTGCCGGGGCCGCCGCCGCGCCGGCGGCTGCGCTACTCGCCGTCGTGCGTGGTGCTGCACCTGGGCTCCTCGGCCGGATATTCGAAGATCGCCCACCACAACATCCACTTCGGCCGGGCGTGGCGGAGCACCTTCGACGAGGTGATCCGGCACGGGCGGCTGATGACCGATCCCTCGCTGCTGGTCACCAACGCCAGCCGCACCGACCCGTCCCTCGCCCCGGCGGGCCGGCACACCTACTACGTACTGGCCCCGGCACCCAACCTGGAGCGCGCCCCGCTGGACTGGCGCGGCGGCCTGGCCGACGGGTACGCCGACGCGCTGCTGCGCACGCTGGAGGAGCGCGGCTACGTCGGCTTCGCCGACGGGGTCGAGGTGCGGCACGTCGTCACGCCGGCCGGTTGGGCCGACGCCGGCATGGCCGCCGGTACGCCGTTCGCCGCCGCGCACACGATGTGGCAGACCGGCCCGTTCCGCCCCACCAACCTGCATCCCGGGCTGGAGAACGTCGTGTTCGTCGGCTCCGGCACCCAGCCCGGCGTCGGCGTGCCCATGGTGCTGATCTCCGGCAAGCTCGCCGCGGGGCGGGTGACCGGGCGGTGACCGCGCCGTACCCCGATCCCCGCCCCGATGACCGTGTGGCTCCCGGGCGCCGGGCGCCGGCTGCTCCCCAACGGGCGCCCGGCGCCCGGGAGTCACACCTCGTGGAGCTGGTGGACGACGCCGGTCGGCCGGTCGGCGCGATGAGCGTCGCCGAGGCGCACCGCTCCCCGGGGGCCCGGCACCGGGCCTTCTCCGTGCTGCTGCGCGATGACGCCGGCCGGGTGCTGCTGCAACGGCGCGCGGCCGTGAAGACCCGGTTCCCGCTGCGGTGGGCCAACTCCTGCTGCGGGCATCCCCTGCCCGGCGAGCCGGTGACCGTGGCCGCGGCCCGGCGGCTGGCCGAGGAGCTGGGCATCGTCGACGTGGCGCTGACCGAGATCGGCGTGTACGCCTACCGCGCCGACGACCCGGACACCGGCCGGGTGGAGTACGAGTACGACCACGTCGTGCTCGGCCGGGTGGCGGCGGACGCGCCCGTCGACGCCGACCCTGCCGAGGTGGCCGAGCTGCGCTGGGCACCGGCCGCCGACCTGCCCGCCCGGATCGCCGCCGACCCGGGCGCGTACGCGCCCTGGCTGGCCGGGGTGCTCGCTGTGCTCGCCGCGCCGGGGCCGGATCCCGGCGCCCGGGTGGAGGCGCCGTCGGGTGACGGATGAACCGGTGCCGGATGAGGGCCTGAGTCCCGGCGCGGTCGCCCGGCAGCTCGGCGTGGCCGTGACCACCCTGCGCACGTGGCACCAGCGGTACGGCCTCGGCCCCAGTCGGCACACTCCGGGCCAGCACCGCCGCTACACCGGCCGGGACCTGGCCCGCCTGGAGCTGATGCGCCGGCTCACCGCGCAGGGCGTGCCGCCGGCCGAGGCCGCCCGGTGGGCCCGGGCGAGCGGCCCGGGCGCCACCGGACCCCGGGCCCCCGCCGGCCCCGCCGGGCCCGGCGGCTCGGGAGGGCCCGGCGGCTCGGGAGGCTCGGGCCGGTCCGCCAGCCGCGGCGGCCCGGACGAGCCTGGCGCGGCGAACCAGCCCGGCGCGGCGAACCAGCCCGGCCGGGCCGTCGAGCCGGAGAGGGCGAGCGGGATGGGCGGCGCCCGGGGGCCGGAG
>DATMJT010000358.1:0-8629 GCA_035553735.1 Pilimelia sp. | reverse complement strand
CCACTCCCGCCTGCCGTCCGCGACGCGGTCGAGACCCGCCCGGGAGGCGGCGCCCGCCCGCAGTAGCTGACGCAGGTAGCCGGCCGAGTTCTCCGCGGTACGCCAACGGTGGGACCGCAGGACGGACTCGTGATGACCGTGGATGTAAGGGTTCGCCGCGCCTGCCATGAGCCGGAGCCTAGACCGCTTCCCAAGTAGTAAGACGCCAGTCCCCTATTTCGGACGGGCCCCACGCGGCGGGCACCGACCGCCGCCTTGGTGGCACCGCGCGGCCGGACGGTCGGTGGTCCGGCAGGCAACCTCCCCGGCGGGGTGGGACGTATCTGCGGTGACCGACAAGGAGGCACCGCTCTGATGACATCACCGGCGGGGTTCGACGAGTTCGTCGTCGCGCGCTCGGCCAGGCTCTTGCGCACGGCCTACCTGCTGACCCGCGACTGGGCCCTGGCCCAGGACGTGCTGCAGACGGCGCTGGCGCGGGCCTGGGAGGTGTGGCGGCGGATAGAGGGGGATCCGGAACCGTATGTCCGTCGGATCCTGGTCAACGGGTGCAATTCGTGGTGGCGGCGTCGCTCGACGGGCGAACGGCCGACTGCGGAGCTGCCGGAGCCGGTGGACCGCACCGACCCGTACGCGCGCGTGCTGGACCGTGACGAACTCTGGCACGCCCTCGCCCGACTGCCCCGTCGCCAGCGCACGGTGCTGGTCCTGCGGTACTTCGAGGACCTCTGTCCGAGGCGGAGGTCGCCGAGGCCCTCGACTGTTCGGTCGGCACGGTGAAGAGCCAGGCCAGCCGAGCGATCGCCAAGCTGCGGCTGCATGGCGCCCTACGACCCGAGGGAGTGCGGACATGACGGAGATGGGACGGCTGCGCGAGATCCTGGAGGAGCGGTCGACCCCGCCCGCCGACCGGGTGCTGCTGCACCACCTGCGGCTGGCCGGGTGCGTAGGAAGGTGCTGCGGCGCCGCCGCCGACGGCGCAACACCGCGGCGGCGGCCGCGGCGGTGCTGGTCGGCGCGCTGCTGTTCGCGGCGTTGGACAGCCTGCCGGTCGACGGCGACCGGTCCACGGCGGCCGGGGAGGCGCCGCCGAGCCCCGTGGGACGCACCATCGAGGGTTTCCCCGAGTACGCCCACGGCAGCCGCGTCGTGCAGGCCGAACGCGCCGCGCTGCCACAGCGCACGGTCACGGTGGCGATCGCGGCGCCCGCCTACCCGGTCGCGGTGTTCGAGCGGTGCGAGCTGACGTCGGCCGATGCCACGGCGCTGCTGGTGGAGACGAGGGTCAACGGAAATCTCCTCGGCCGGGGCCGGTGCGGTGAGGCGCACGAGGTCTCCGCGGCGGACGCAACCCGGTACGGCGCGATGCTGCGCGAGTCCTCGCAGATCCGGGTAACGCTGACGGTGATCGGTGCGTGGGCCGACCGGGACGGTCGGCGCCAGCCGGTGCCCGTCCCCACGGCCGGCTTCATCGCGGTGGCCGTCGGCCAGCCGATGTTGGTGGAGGACTATCCCTTCCCACCGCGTCCGCCGTCGTTGGCGCCGCTACCGTCGCTCGGCGACGACGCCGTTGCGGGGCTGATCCGGCTACGTGCGGTGCCCGGCGCGCCGAACGAGCCGGTGACCGTGCGGCTGAGCTGGCGGCTGGTGCGCGAGATCAGGATGGTGGCGCAGACACCCGGCTCGCTGTATCTGCACTTCTCCGGCGCCACGGTGGCCTCGGCCCACTGGTGGGACTACGACCAGCGGGTCTACCGGACCCCGGGAGACGCCTCGGACCTCTGGCCGCACCGGCACGCGCTGCCACTGTCCCCCGGCGAGGGAGTGACGGTCACCATCGTGCCGGCCCGCATGACCGGCGCCTGGGAGGTGGTCCTGGCCACCGAGGGGAGACGGTGACCACGCGTGTGCGGTCGGTCGCCTGGCTCGCCTGCCTGCTGACCGCGCTCGGGCCACTTACGCCACAACCGGCGACGGCCGCCCCGGCCGGGGCCGACGGGCACCACGCCGCCAGGACCCAGGCGCACCACGCCCCCGCGCGCGGCGTGTGCGCCAGCTGCGTGCTGGCCACGGCCACCGGCCCGGCTCCGCCGACCGGCGCATGGTCATCCGCCGGGGTGTGCTGACCGCACACCCGCCGGGCGCCGGGCGCGACAGATCGGCCGGACTCGGCACTGCCGTGTCGCCGGGCTCCTTCGCTCAACTGCGGCAGACGATCGTCGCGTCGTCGGTGGCGACGCCATCACGGACCTCGGCCTCCCTGACCCGGCGGATGATCTCGCCGGGTCCATCGGTCTCCAGCAGGTGTAACAGCCCCGCCCAGCCGGTTAGCCCGAAGGTGTCCACGAGCCGGCTCGCGCCGTTGCTGAGCAGCGCTGTCGCGGTCACCTGCTCCGCCGGGCAGCTGCCGGTGATCGCCTCGTCCACCACCTGCGGGTCATCCCTTGGCCACCCAGAAGCCACCCGGATTGTTCCGATGAGCCCGCAACTCCAGCAGGAGCCGCTGGTACTCGTCACTGCCCTCAGGAATGCTCTTCAGCCTGGCCTCGAAGGACCGGGCAATCACCACCTCGCGCGGATCACGGGCGACGAAGGGCTCGGCCCCGACCTGGCCGACGACCACCACTGCGTCGCCGAGGACCAGGTGCTCGACGAGACCGCCGGAGAATCTGAGCATCGCCACGGCTGCGTGGGGGCTGATCGAGTGGGCGACGTCGCAGGTGTCGCGGTGCTCGTCGGTGATCCGCGCGATGCCCTCGGCCAGCACATGACGCAGGCTGCGGTCCTGCGCCAGCCCGGCCAGAAGGGCACCGCCGAGACGGGTGGCGTACCAGGTCACGCCGTGGCGGCAGACCTTCTCGGCACCGGCGATGCCACCCGCGCCGTCAACCAGGACCATGCCGGACGCAACGGCGCCGGCGAAGTCCTCATTCGTGCGCCCGGAGTGGCCCGCATCGGTCGCCATCCTGGTCCGCACCACCCGATCGTCACACGCTCAGTCCACCCGGCGTGATGCCCGATCGCGGCAACGCGCCGCGCTGCCACAGCGCACGGTCACGGTGGCGATCGCGGCGCCCGCCTGGGCACCGGCCCGGCTTCGCCCACCGGCGCATGGTCATCCGGCGGGTGTGCCGCCCCACACCCGCCGGGCGCCGGGCCGCGGCGGGTCCGCCGGACTCCTTCACCGGCTCCGGCCCCTGCCGATAGGGAGCCGGACGAGCGGGGCCTCCGCCCGTCGGTGAGCTGGAGGACGAATGCTGGCCGGTCGGCGGAGACGCGCGGGCACGCGGCTCGGCGTGCAGTCCGGCGGGCACGCGGGCGCGCGGCTGGGCCTGCGACCCGGCGCCTGGCGCGGCGCTCGCCCCGGGGGCCGCGGGCGGGCGCACCGGCGTCGCCGCCGCGCCGACCGCGGTTACACGGTGGTCGAGGTCATCGTCGCCGTGGGCGTCATCGGCGTGCTGATGACCGGCATGGCGGTCTACTTCGTGTTCAGCGGCTCGGTCACCAGCTACCAGGGACAAGTGCAGGTCGCCGCGCAGCTGGCCAGCGACGCGATGGAGCGGGTGCGGGCGGTCAGGAGCGGTCGACTGGTCACCGGGCGGGACGAGGCCAGCGTCCGCAGCCAGTACGCGATCCGCCCGCCCGCCGTGGCCGACCGGCTCCACGAGTCCACCACCGAACTGGTCTGGGATTCCGGGGCCGTGGCCGGGGCCGGGGCGTCGGCGGCGCTGCCCACCTCCCCACGGTCGGTCACGGTCGCCGGCGTGCAGTACACCCAGCACTGGTACCTGGGCCGGTGCTGGCGGCTGGGCGACACCGGCGGATGCGACGTGGCCAACAAGACCGCGCCCGGCAGCCTGGAGTTCCTGCGCGTGGTCACCGCGTCCTCCTGGCGCAGCCGCGAGTGCGCCGGCGGTACCTGCGCCTTCGCCACCTCCACGCTGGTCAGCCCGGCCCGCGCGGAGCCGATGTTCGTCTACCCCATCCCGGCGGCGGTCTGGGTGAACCGCACCACCGACGGGGTCAACCCCGCCGCGCTGTGGATCGCCACGTCGGACCTGGTCATCTCGGGCCTGGTGCACAGCAACGCGGACCTGTTGATCGACGGCTCCGACATGGTGGTGGGTCCGCGGATCGAGTACGGCACCAGGTACACGCTCGACCTGTGGGACGCCCGGCTCCCCACGCCGGTGCGGGTGCCGCCGAGCACCCCCGAGGTCCGCGACATCGCCGCGTACCGGCCGGGCGGGAGCGCCGCGGTCGCCGCCGGCACCGGCTACTGGACCCCGCCGGCGAGCGCCTGCTCCAGCGGCACCTACGCCATGAACAGCGCCCCGCCGGTCGGCACGACGATCATCTACGTGCCGTGCGCGCTGAACCTGAACGTCAACACCACCGCCCTCGTGGTCGCCGAGGGTGTGATCACGATCAGCCGGTCGCGCATCTACGTGGGCGACCCCGGCAACCCGAAGGCCACCGGCATCATCAGCGCCTCCAACGCGGCGCGGGCGGTGGTGGTCTCCGGCGCCGACGGTCGGATCTACGGCAACATCCAGGCGGTCAACGGCGGGGTCGCCCTGCTCGGCTCCTGGGCGATCTACCAGTGCGGCGTCATGGCCCACACGGTGGAGATCCGAGGGTCGGACACCACCATCCGCACGGACTACACCTGCGGGTGACCGTCGTCCAGGTCCACCGGCCGCGCGCCGCGGCGCAGCAGCCAGCCAGCCCCCACCAACAGCGCGCCGAACGCCAGGAACCCCAGGTCCCACCACAGCTGTCCCGGTCCGGCGCGCACGTGGTGCAGGCGGAGCAGATGGTGGTTGACGAGGCCCTCGACCAGGTTGAACACCCCCCAGCCGACGAGCAGCCAGCCCCACAGCGCCCGGGAGCCCCACACCCGGCGCCGCGGGCTGCGCACGCGCCGGTAGAGCAGCATCAGCCCGACCAGCACGGCCACCCAGGTGCCGGCGTGGAACAGCCCGTCGGCCAGGGTGTTGACCCGTAGCCCGTCGACGGTGTCCGCCGGATGGTACGGCAGCCCGAGGCGGGGGTCCGGCCCGGTGACCAGGTGGTGCCACTGCAGGATCTGGTGCAGGACGATCCCGTCCACGAAGCCGCCGAGACCGACGCCGAGCAGGATCCCCGGCAGGGCGATACCCACCGGGCGGGCCCGCCGCCCGCCCGCCGCCGACACCGGTGCCACCGCCATCCGGCCTCCTCTCGCGTCCGGCCGCGCACACCGTGCCGGTTTCCCCGCAGCGGGGGCGGCAAACGGATCGGACGGCGGCGCCCGGGGTGGCGCCGTGGCGGGTGCCGGTCAGGGCACCAGGTCGCGCACCCGGTCGCCGCCGGCGCGCTTGGCGGCGTACATGGCCTCGTCCGCCCGGCGCAGCGTGTCGCGTACGCCGGCGGCCGTGCCCCCGGCCACGCCGACGCTGACCGTGGCCAGGCAGTCCGGGATCGCCCGTACCGCCTCGACCATCCGGTGCGCGATGCCGATCGCCGCCGTGGCGTCCGCCCCGGTCAGCAGCGCGCCGAACTCGTCGCCGCCGAGCCGCGCGACCAGGTCGCCGTCGCGCACCGACCCGGCGAGCGCCCGGGCCACCGCGCGCAATGCCTCGTCCCCGGCCGCGTGCCCGAGCGTGTCGTTGATCGTCTTGAACTTGTCCATGTCCACGACGAGCACCGCGATCTGCTGCTCGGCCGGCGGACCGGTGCGCGCGATCAGCGCGTGCACGATCTGGTCGAAGCCGCGCCGGTTGGCGACCCCGGTGAGCGGGTCCGTCTCGGCCGCCCGCGCGGCCCGCTCGTGCTCGCTGCGCAGCAGCTCGTAGGAGACCATGGTGGAGGCGGTCTGCAGCGTCTGCAGCCGCTGCCGCCACATGGCTGCCGCCAGCACGTCGCCGTAGGCCAGGCCCGCCCGCGCGCCACGGGAACCGTCGGCCGCCAGCAGCACCGCCTGGGTACGGGTGGCCGCGGCCACCGAGATCCACTCCGCGCCCGGCGGCAGCTCCGCGAGTGCGGCCTCCAGCACCTCCAGCGCCTCCCGCTGCCGACCGGAGCGCCGCAGCGCCACGGCCAGGAACGGCTGGCAGATGACCAACCGCTCCGGCGTCTCCCCGTCGGCGCGCAGCCGGGCCGCGTAGTGGGGGATGTCGCGCGCCGCGCCCGCCGGGTCGTCCCGGTCCGCCCGCGCGCAGGCCGCCAGGAGCAGGCAGCGCAGCCGCCACGCCTCGGCCTCCGGGCCCGCGGCCTCGTCGGCCGCGCGCACGGCGTACCCCTCCGCCTCGGCGGTGTGCTTCTCGGCGTCCCGGCTCTGGCCGATCTGGTACAGCTCCAGCGCCCACTCCAGGTGCAGCAGGGCGAGGTTGTACAGCCACATGGTGGGGTTGCCGGTCTCCACCGACGACTGGACGCTCACCTCGTAGGCCCGCTGGTAGTGGGGTCCGGCCAGCTCGTAGAGGCGCAGCTGGTGGTAGCCCAGGGCCACGCCGGTGTGCGCGTTGCCGGCCACCACGAAGTCCGGCTCCCCGGGAGCCAACGCCGCCTCGGCGGCGGCCAGGTCGCGCAGCACGGCGTCCGCGTCGTACTCGACGATCTCCTGCTCGCCGAGCCGCTGGCGCATCAGCGCCCGGATGGAGTAGGCGCAGGAGCGCCAGCCGGCGCTGTCCTCCCGGTCGGCGGCGGCGAGCATGAGGTCGGCGGCGGCGATGCCCTCGCGGGCATGCCCCAGCACCATAAAAGAAACAACTCGCACGAAGTGGTACGCGGCCGGGCCGTCGGCCAGCTCACCGGTCCGCTCCCGGAGCAGGGCCTCCGACAACGGCAGCACGTGCGCGACCCCGCCGGTCTGCGTCTCCTCGAGCAGCCGGGCGGCGTGCGCCGTAACGTCGTGCATGGCCCTCCTCCTCCCGCCCTATTCGGCAGCCGAGCCGGAACCGGCAGAAGATCGCCGAGCTACCGTGCCCGCCGCCGACGGCGGAGGGGGTCAACCCGGCGCCTGCGTGCGCGCGGCCCCGTCCCGGGCGGCGGGCGGCACGGTGACGGCGTTGAGGTGGCCACCGATCATGCCCGCCGCGGACACCACGCCCAGGCCCAGGTAGCTGAGCAGCCGGCCCGCGCCGCGGCGGCCGGTGCGCCGCAGCGCCAGCGACCCGGCGAACAGGCCCACCGCCACGACGTTACCGAGGGCGTGCACCGCGCCGATCCGGGCCCGCGGGCGGTCCAGC
Source organism: Pilimelia sp. (assembly GCA_035553735.1). Taxonomy (GTDB): domain Bacteria; phylum Actinomycetota; class Actinomycetes; order Mycobacteriales; family Micromonosporaceae; genus DATMJT01. The sequence continues at coordinate 1,397 of DATMJT010000358.1, read as the reverse complement.
TCCGACCAGTCGGCCAGCCCGGTGGCGGCCGCCGCGGGCGCGGCAAGCAGGCCGACGCCGATCAGGATGTCGGCGGCCCGCTCGGTGCCCGGCACGGCGTCCAGCACGCCCGCGCAGGTCCACGCCCCCACGGGCAGCTGGACCAGCATCGGGTGCAGGGGGTGGCGCACCGGCCGACCCTGGAGCGCGGCGCGCACGCCGCGGGGGCGCAGCACGACGCGGCCCACGCCCGAGAGCACGTCGGCGGGCGGGTTGAGTGCGGATCGCCGGCCGAGACGCTCGACCGTGGTGAAGATGTCCATGCGCCACTAGATGCGCCGCCGGGCGGCGATTAAACCCCGTGGCCCAGGTCGAAGTCCAGCCGCTTGACCATCCGGACCAGCAGACCCCCCGCCGGCGCGGCCGCCAGCTCCATACCGTCCATCACCGCGCGGATGATGTGCAGGCCGCGACCGCTCTCCGCCGCGGCCTCGGGCATCGGCTGGGCGAGCCGCTGCGGGTCGACGGCCGCGTCGGCGTTGGCCACCTCGATGGTGCACCGGCACTCCTCGGCCCGGATGGTCACCTGGTAGCCGTCGGCCGCCCGGGCGTGGGCCACCACGTTGGCGCACGCCTCGGTGAGGGCCAGCCCGATATCGGCCCGGCAGTCGGCGGTCACCCCGGCGGAGCGCAGCGCGGAGTCCAGCACCCGCCGGGCCAGCGGCACGCTGCCGGCCTCGCGCGGAAGGGAGAGCACCAGCTGAATCAGCATCCCGACCACGAACGTCCCCTCAGCTCCGGTCGGCTGGCTGCCGATGGCGGTCCGCCGACGTGACCTCCCGGGCCCTTCCTGCCCCACAGCTCGGCGACGAAACCGGTGCGGCGCCCGTCCCGTGGCCGCAACCGGACAGCGACCCACCCACACGCGCGGGGCCCGACCGGCGCGCTCGCCGGTCGGGCCCGTTGCTGCTGGCGCGGTGGCCCGCGCCGGGGACGGTGCTCAGCCGTCCACTGGGGAGAGCCGGATCAGACCCGCGCCCACAGGGCGGGGACGTTCGGCGGCTCCCAGCCGGTGTACGAGGTGTGCGACTGCAGGCACCGGTAGGTCACGCCGTTGTAGGTGACCGTGGTGCCGGCGGCGTAGTAGCGCCCCGGCGCCCAGGTGGTCCCACCCGGCGGCTGGCTGGTGCTGGTCGGGCTCGTCGGCGGACGGCTGGTCGTGCTCGGCGGCGGAGTGCTGCCACCGGTCATCAGCGTCAGGCTGTAGACCTGCAGGATCTCGTTGACCGGCTGGAAGTACGTCGTACCACCGGTACGGCAGTTGCCCGACCCACCCGAGGTCACACCCTGCGCCTGGGTACCCGCGATCAGCGAACCACCCGAGTCACCCGGCTCCGCACACACCGTCGTGCGGATCA
>DATMJT010000357.1:0-5949 GCA_035553735.1 Pilimelia sp. | reverse complement strand
GAGGTGGCCGCCCCCGGCGCCGGCCGCGCCCCGCGCACCCCGCGGGAGGAGCTGCTGGCCGAGCTGTTCGCCGAGGTGCTCGGGGTGCCGCGGGTCGGCGTGGACGACAACTTCTTCGACCTCGGCGGGCACTCGCTGCTGGCCACCCGGGTGGTCAGCCGGGTGCGCGCGGTGTTCGGCGCCGAGCTGACCGTCGGCGCGCTGTTCGACGCCCCGACCGTCGCCGGCCTGGCCGCGCGCCTCGACGCGGCGGGCGCGGCCCGGCCGCCGCTGCGCCCGGTGCCGCGGCCGGACACCGTGCCGCTGTCCTACGCGCAGCGGCGGCTGTGGTTCCTCAACCGGCTGGAGGACACCGGCGCGCTGTACAACGTGCCGTCGGCGCTGCGGCTGTCCGGGCCGCTGGACGCCGCGGCGCTGCGGGCCGCGCTGGCCGACGTGGTGGCCCGGCACGAGGTACTGCGCACGGTGCTGCCCGAGGTCGACGGCGTGCCGCACCAGGTGGTCCTGGCCCCCGGGGCGGCGCGGGTGGCGCTGGACCGGCGGGCGGTCGCGCCGGCGGAGCTCAACGAGGCGGTGGAGGCCGCCGCCGCGGTCCGCTTCGACCTGACCGTCGAGCCGCCGCTGCGGGCCACCCTGTTGACGGTCGACGACACCGACCACGTGCTGTTGCTGGTGTTGCACCACATCGCCGGGGACATCGGCTCGCTGGCGCCGCTGCTGGGCGACCTCGGCGCCGCCTACGCGGCCCGGGTGCGCGGCGCGGCGCCGGACTGGGCGCCGCTGCCGGTGCAGTACGCCGACTACACCCTGTGGCAGCGGCAGACGCTGGGCAGCGAGGCCGACCCGGCCAGCCCGGTGGCCCGGCAGCTGCGCTTCTGGCGCGAGACGCTCGCCGGGCTGCCCGACCAGATCGAGCTGCCCGCCGACCGGCCCCGGCCCGCGGTCGCCTCGCACCGCGCCGGCGAGGTCACCTTCGGCATCGACGCCGACCTGCACGCCCGGCTGCGGGAGCTGGCCCGCGACCACCGGTGCAGCCTGTTCATGGTGCTGCACGCCGCTCTGGCGGCGCTGCTGACCCGGCTCGGCGCCGGCACCGACATCCCGATCGGCTCGCCGGTCACCGGCCGGACCGACGCGGCGCTGGACGACCTGGTCGGGTTCTTCGTCAACACCCTCGTGCTGCGCACCGACACCGCCGGCGACCCCACCTTCGGCGAGCTGCTGGACCGGGTCCGGCGGGCCGACCTGGCCGCGTACGCCCACGCGGACGTGCCGTTCGAGCGGCTCGTCGAGGCGGTCAACCCCGCCCGGTCGCTGGCGCGGCACCCGCTGTTCCAGCTGATGCTGGTGCTGCTCGACGACGCGCCGCCCCACCCGCGGCTGCCGGGGCTGGAGGTCACCCCGGGCCCCGTCGTCGCGGCGACGGCCCGGTTCGACCTGACCGTGCAGTTCGCCGTCCGGTCGGACGCCGACGGCCGCCCCGCGGGCCTGTCCGGCCAGCTGGTGTACGCCGCCGACCTGTTCGACCACGGCAGCGCCGAGGCGCTGGCCGATCGCCTGGTGCGGGTGCTGGCACAGGTCGCCGCCGACCCCGACGCCCCGCTGCGCAGCCTGGAGCTGCTCGGGGCCGACGAGCGGCGCGCGCTGGTGGTCGCGCCCAACGACACCGCGGTCGCGCTGCCCGAGCGGTGCGTGCACGAGCTGGTCGCCCAGCACGCCCGGCACACCCCGGACGCCACCGCCCTGGTCTTCGCCGGCCGGGAGGTCTCCTACGCCGAGCTGAACCGCCGGGCCAACCGGTGCGCCCGGCACCTGCGCGCCGCCGGCGTGCGGCCCGGGGAGCTGGTCGGGGTGTGTGTGGCCCGCGGGCCCGACTTCGTGGTGAGCCTGCTCGCAGTCCTCAAGGCCGGCGCCGGGTACGTGCCGATCGACCCGGCGCACCCGGCGGGGCGGATCCGGGCCATCGCGCAGGAGGCCGCGCTGCGCTGGGTGGTCACCGAGTCCGACCTGCGGTCGCTGGTCGACGCCGTGCCGCACGCCGTGCTCATCGACGCGCACTGGCCGGACATCGCCCGGCACGACGCCGCGGACCCGCCCGGCGGCGGCGACCCCCGGAGCACCGCGTGCGTGCTGTTCACCTCCGGCTCCACCGGTCGGCCCAAGGGCGCCGTCGGGTCGCACCGCTCGCTGGTGCGGACCTTCTTCGGACAGGACTACCTGCGCTTCGGCCCGGCGCAGGTGTGGCTGCAGGCGGCGCCGGTGTCCTGGGACGCGGGGGCCTTCGAGCTCTACGGTGCGCTGCTGCACGGCGGCACCTGCGTGCTGCACCCCGGCCAGAGCCCCGAACCGGCCGAGATCGCCCGGCTGGTCGCCCGGCACCGCGTCGACACGCTGTTCCTGTCCCCCGGCCTGCTGGCCGTCATGGTCGACATGCACCCCGAGGCGTTCGAGGGCGTGGCGCAGGTGCTCACCGGCGGTGACGTGCCGTCGCTGCCGCACGTCACCGCGCTGACCCGGCGCTTCCCCGGGCTGCGGGTGGTACACGGCTACGGCCCGGTGGAGAGCATGGTCGTGGCCACCTGCCACCAGGTGCGCGCCGAGGACACCGCCCGCGCCCGGTTGCCGATCGGGCTGCCGGTCGGCAACACCACCTGCTACCTGCTCGACGCCGGGCTGCGGCCCACGCCGCCCGGGGTGGCCGGCGAGCTGTACCTGGGCGGCGCCGGCCTGGCCGACGGGTACGCGCGCCGGCCCGGCCTGACCGCCGAGCGGTTCGTGGCCAACCCGTTCGGCCCGCCCGGCAGCCGGCTGTACCGCACCGGCGACCTCGCCCGCTGGCGCCCGGACGGCACGCTGGAGTTCCTGGGCCGCACGGACCACCAGGTCAAGCTCCGCGGCTTCCGCATCGAGCCGGCCGAGATCGAGTCGGTGCTGCTGGGCCACCCCGGCGTGGCGGCGGCCGCGGTGCTCGCCCGCGAGGACCGGCCCGGCGACAGGCGGCTGGTCGCCTACACCGTCGGCGACGCCGACGAGGCGGCGCTGCGCGAGCACGTCGCGCAGGTGCTGCCCGACTTCATGGTGCCCTCGGCCTGGGTGCGGCTGAGCGCCCTGCCGCTGACCGGCAACGGCAAGCTCGACCGCGCCGCGCTGCCGGCGCCGGAGCACCGGCGGAGCCCCGCCCGCGCGCCGGGCACCCCGCAGGAGGCGGTGCTGTGCGCGCTGTTCGCGGAGGTCACCGGGGTGGAGGGCGTCGGCGTGGACGACAACTTCTTCGCCATCGGCGGCCACTCGCTGCTGGCCACCCGGCTGGTCAGCCGGGTGCGCACGGTGCTCGGCGTGGAGCTGGACATCCGGGCGGTGTTCGAGGCGCCCACGGTCGCCGCGCTGGCCGCCCGACTGGCGGACGCGGCGGCCGCGCGCCGCCCGCTGCGCCCGGCTCCCCGCCCCGCGCGGGTGCCGCTGTCGTCCACCCAGCGCCGACTGTGGTTCCTCAACCAGTTCGAGACCGCCCCGGCGATGTACCACGTGCCGCTGGCGGTGCGGCTGCGCGGCGTGCTGGACCTGCCCGCGCTGCGCGCGGCGCTGGCCGACGTCGTGGCCCGGCACGAGGCGCTGCGCACCGTCTTCCCCGCGGTCGACGGCGAGCCGTACCAGCTGGTGCGCGACCCCGGCCGCGCCGAGGTGCCGTGGCAGGTGCGCGAGGTGACCGCGTCCGAGCTGGACGCCGCCGTGGCCGACGCCGCCGAGCAGCCCTTCGACCTGGCCGTCGAGCTGCCCCTGCGGGCCCGGGTGTTCCGGCTGGGCGCCGAGGAGCACGTGCTGCTGGTCGTCACCCACCACATCGCCACCGACGGCTGGTCGCTCGGGCCCTTCACCCGGGACCTGGGGGCCGCGTACGCCGCCCGGCGCGACGGCGAAGCCCCTCGGTGGAGCCCGCTGCCGGTGCAGTACGCCGACTTCACGCTGTGGCAGCGGGAGCTGCTCGGTGACGAGGCCGACGCCGACAGCCCGCTGCGCCGCTCGCTGGAGTACTGGCGCGCCGCCCTGGCCGGGCTGCCGGAGCAGCTCGAGCTGCCCACCGACCGGCCCCGCCCCGCGGCGGCCGCGCACCGCGGCGACGTCGTGCCCGTCGAGATCGGGCCCGACCTGCACCGGCGGCTGGCCGCGCTGGCCACCGGCAGCGGCGCCAGCGTGTTCATGGTGCTGCACGCCGCGCTGGTCGCGCTGCTGCAGCGGCTCGGCGCCGGCACGGACATCACGGTCGGGTCGCCGGTCGCCGGGCGGGCCGACACGGCGCTGCACGACCTGGTCGGCTTCTTCGTCAACACCCTGGTGCTGCGGGTGGACGCCGCCGGCGCGGCGACGTTCGCGCAGCTGCTCGCCCGCACCGTCGAGGCGGACCTCGCCGCGTACGCCCACCAGGACGTGCCGTTCGAGCGCATCGTGGAGGAGCTGAACCCGCCCCGCTCGCTGGCGCACCACCCCCTGTTCCAGGTGCTGCTGGCCCTGCAGAACGCCGGGGAGGCGGCCTGGGAGCTGCCCGGCCTGGAGGTCACCGGGCACGACCTGGCCGTGCGCACCGCGCAGTACGACCTGAGCCTGATGCTCACCGAGCGGCCCCGGCGCGACGGTGCCCCGGCGGGCATCGGCGGGTTTCTCAGCTACGACAGCGCCCTGTTCGACCGCGACACCGCCGCGGGCCTTGCCGACCGGTTCGTCCGGCTGCTGGCGGGGTTGGTGGCGGCACCGGAGGCGCCGCTGGGCCGGGTGTCGATGCTCGCCGACGCGGAGCGGGAGCGGGTGCTGGCGGGGTGGAACGACACCGCGGCGGAGGTCCCGGCGGTGACGCTGGAGCGGCTGCTGGCCGATCAGGCGGTGGCCAGTGCGCAGGCCACCGCCGTGGTGTGGGAGGACGAGCGGTACTCGTACGCACGGGTGCACGGGTGGGCCAACCGGCTGGCGCACCGGCTCATCGCGGCGGGGGCGGGGCCGGAGCGCTGTGTGGCGGTCGCGCTGCCCCGGTCCGTGGAGCTGGTCGTGGCACTGCTGGCGGTGCTCAAGGCCGGTGCGGCGTACCTGCCGATCGATCCCGACCTGCCGCCGGAGCGGGTCGCGTTCATGGTCGCGGACGCGGCTCCGGTGCTGGTGCTCGACGACCCCGGACAGGTGCGCGACGTGGGCGCGTGGCCGGACACCGCGCCGGGCGACGGGCCTCGGGGCGCGGCGCTGGATCCGCGTCACCCGGCGTACGTGATCTACACGTCGGGGTCGACGGGGCGGCCCAAGGGAGTGCAGGTGCCGCACGCCGGGATCGTCAACCGGCTGCTGTGGATGCAGCACGAGTACCGGCTGGGTGCCGGGGATGTCGTGGTGCAGAAGACCCCGGCGAGCTTCGACGTGTCGGTGTGGGAGTTCTTCTGGCCGCTGGTCACCGGGGCGACGCTGGTGGTGGCCCGCCCGGACGGGCACCGGGATCCGGCGTACCTGGCCGGGCTGATCCAGCGGGCAGGGGTCAGCACGGTGCACTTCGTGCCGTCGATGCTGCGGGCCTTCCTGGCCGAACCGGCCGCGGCGGGGTGTACCCGCCTGCGGCGGGTGATCTGCAGCGGGGAGGCCCTGCCGGCCGAGCTGGTCACGGCGTTCCACGAGGTGCTCGGGCACGCCGGCGTGGAGCTGCACAACCTGTACGGGCCGACCGAGGCGTCGGTGGACGTGACGTACCAGCCGTGCCCGGCGCAGGTTGCGGCCGGGGCCGTGCCGATCGGGCGGCCGGTGTGGAACACCCGGGTGTACGTGCTGGACGGGTGGCTGTCTCCGCAGCCGCCGGGGGTGCCCGGGGAGCTGTACCTGGCCGGGGTCCAGTTGGCCCGCGGCTACCAGGGCCGGGCGGGGTTGACCGCGCAGCGGTTCGTGGCGGATCCGTTCGGTGCGCCGGGGTCGCGGATGTAC
>DATMJT010000356.1:0-16072 GCA_035553735.1 Pilimelia sp. | reverse complement strand
CGCGAAGGTTGTACAGCTCCAGTACCAGTGAGTCGGTTCCTGAGGCGCCGAACGCACTGGCCCAGGAGGGGTCGGTGGCCACCGCGACGGCGGTGTACGAGCAGAGCACGGCGGCGCTCATCACCGCCGATCCGACCGCGGCGAACACCACCATGGCGGCTGCCGCTGCGGAGTCCACGTGTCGCAGCAGGCGGTACAGCGCCATCGCCACGAGCACATAGCAGGCCGCTCCGGCAAGCTCGGCCAGGACGGCGACGCGCAGCAGGTCGGCGTGGGTGACCACGTTGGCCGCCGTGGCGCCCGCGTCGCCGGCCTCGACGATCACCGTGCTGAGAAGAATGAACGGGCCCCCGGTGAGCAGGGCGAGCAGAAGGTAGAGCAGGCCGGCGACGCGGGCCTGGCGGCGGGGGAGAGTCATGGCTGCTCCGGGTTCGGGTAGTGGAAAACGTCTTCGACGGACACGCCGAAGACCCGGGCGATCTGGAAGGCGGCCTCCAGCGAGGGCGAGTAGCGGCCCTGCTCGATGGCGATGACGGTCTGCCGGGTTACACCGATCCGACGGGCCAGCTCAGCCTGTGTCATCTCGCCGTGCGCGAAGCGCAGCGCACGGATCGTGTTGGTGATCCTGGTCGGCTTGACCACGGCTACAGGCCCCGGTGGTGCCCGACGAGCTTGACCGTGGTGGCGGTGACCGCGGCCAGCACGAAGCCCGCGTATATCGCGTTTGCGATCCAGAAGTGGGCCGCCTCCACCAGGCTCAGCCCGAGCGGCACCACCATCGCGGCACTGAGCACGAGGCCACCAACGTACTCACCAAACCGGTGGATGTCGTGGTCACGGGCGTCCCGCCCGGTCATCTCGCTGGGGCGGGCGAGCTCCACCAGGATGCGCCCCACAATGGAGCCGACGATGGCGATACCGATGGACCACAGCATCGCCGCAGCGTAGGGACGGTCTGCCAGCGAGGCGCTGTCGGCGCGGCCGAGGACGACGGTGAGGTAACCGGCGTAGGCGCCGACCGTGGTCACCAGGAATACCCAGAGACCCTTTTCTTCGTACGGCATGAGTCCCCCAGCGGGTGCGGCGGCTGATCTGTCAAGAGTAAAGTAACTGCGACATCGAGTCAAGAAAACTTGACACTGCATGCCGCCACGACCCTCACCACAGAGCTGACGACGGCTTCACCGACCTCTCGCCGTCGCGGTCGGCGCAGCCTGCCGGGCCGGGGGGTGAATCGGTGCCCCGGTCACCTCCGAACCATCCGCCCCTCCGTCGGCCGCCCCACGTCTGGAGCCCGGAGGCGCTCCTGCCGGACGACGGGAGAAGCCGCCTCAGGCCGCGGGGCCGACGCCAGGGGCTGGCGTCCTCCGCCAGGGTCCCGGCCCGTGGGGAGAGGCGACGGCTACGCGGCCACGGCCACGCGGCGGCGGCCACACAACAGAGCGGCCGCCCCGGCGGCGCCGATTCGGTCGACCACGTGCTGTGTGGTACGCCGGTCGGCGGCCGGGGCGGCCGCAATCCATTCGACATTATCGAGGTCAGCGATTTCCCGGTCGGGGAGGCGCCTTTGTGGCGCCTCAGCCCCAGTGGGTGTCCCGCGTCATTGTCGCGTCCTTCCGTGGTGAGTGACGTGCCCATATGCCACAGAGGCGCGCCTTCAAACGCCTATCCGGCTCCTATCGGGGCCGGCGGAACGGTTTCCTCCCCGCGCGTGATAGGGAATTGATGGGTGGGTGATGGTCCCCGCCCGGAAACTGTCGGCCTCTTCCAGGAGCATGGATGACGCCCGCGGACCGACTTCTCTACCTTGACGAGGCGATCACCCGTCAGGTCTGTGCGATGGTCGACGCCCTGCGCGCGGTGCGCCGGGCGGAGCCCGACCTCGCCGTCGCCCCGCGCACGGGGGACGACGGCCTGACCGTGGTGCTCGACACCGCCAGCCGCCGCACCGTCTGCGTGATCTCGGCCGGCTTCCTCACCCGCCTCGCCACGGCGAGTGCCGTGGTGGCGGCCGCCCGCGAACTCGCCCCGCGTGGCGTGTTCACCGCCGGGTTCATCGGCACCGACGTCGCGGAGCTGGTGGCCCTGGCGGTCGCCGGGCTGCCGAACCTGGTGCAGGCCGCCGTCTACACCCCGCACCGGCTGGGGACCCGGCTCGCGATCGCCCGCCGGTTCGGGCGGCACGGGCAGCCCGGGTCGCCCGGGCACGCCCCGCCCCAGGAGCACACGGGGCCCCAGGGGCCTAGCCGGGCCCATGAGCACGGTGGGCCCACTGAGCACAGCAGACGCCCGGAGCACAGCGGGCCCGCTCAGCACAGCGGGCCCGCTCAGCACGGCGGGCCCGATGAGCACACCGGGCCCCGTGCGCACACCGGGCCGCCCGAGGCTACCGGCACCGCCCCACCGGCCGCGGAGTGTCTGCCGGGCCGGGCCAACCTGACGATCGTCGCCACGCCGCAGGAGGCGGCGCTCGGCGCCGACCTGGTGCTCGTGACGGCGGAGCACCGGCTGCGGCCGGAGGACCTGTCACCCTCGACGGTGCTGGTGACGGTCGCCGACCCGCCGCTCGCCGGGGACCCGCCGCTCGTCGACGGCCCGGTGGTGCACCTGGTGACGGCGTCGCAGCTCGCCCACGCCGCGGACGCGCTGGCTGCGGCGATCTACCGCGCGGCGGTGCGCGGCGGCCTGGGAACCTGGCTGGCCCGGTGACCCGCGCCGGCCGGGTGCGGCCCGCGCGGCGGCAAGGCGGGCGATAGGCGGGGGATACCGCCGGCCACTGGACTACCGGCCATGAGCCCCACCGTCTCGGTGATCATCCCGAACTACAACTACGCGAAGACGCTCGACGCGTGCCTGCGGTCGGTGTACGCGCAGACGTACCGGCCGCACGAGGTGATCGTCGTCGACGACCACAGCACCGACGGGTCGCGGGAGGTGGCCCGGCGATTCCCCTGCACCCTGATCGAGAGCCCGGTGAACCGGGGCGTCTCGGCGGCCCGCAACGCCGGCGCCGCGGCGGCCAGCGGCGACGTGCTGTTCTTCCTGGACTCCGACGAGGCGCTGGCCCCCGACGCCATCGCCAACGCGGTCGCGGTGCTGGAGGCCGACCCGGGCTGCGGCTGCGTCCACGGCCTCATCGCGCCGGAGCCGCTGGTCGACGACGGGCCGGTCGAGTGGTACAAGACCCTGCACGCCTACTGGTGGCGCCGGCGCGGCGCGGGGGAGGTCCGCACCGCCTTCTTCGCGCAGGCGGCGATCCGGCGCGAGGTGTTCGAGGCGGCCGGGCCGTTCGACGAGAGCCTGCGCGACTCGGAGGACCTGGAGTACAGCGACCGCCTCGCCCCCCTGACCCGCATCGTGCTGAGCGAGCGGGTGGTGGCGTACCACGACGAGGTGGACCGGCTGGGACCGCTGCTGTCCGAGCAGTTCCGCCGGTCGCAGCTGCTGGCCCGCACCGTGCTGGGCGCCCGGCGGGAGGGCCGGGCGAGCCTGACCGCCAACCGGCCGCTGGGCATCGTCGCCGTCGCGGCGGCCCTCGGCACGGCGCCGCTGGGGTTCCTGCACCCGGGCCTGGCCGCGCTTCCGGCCCTGTTCCTGCTGTTGTTCGCGGCGGCGGACCCGGGGCTGCTCGGCTTCGTGGCGCGGCGGCGCGGGGTGCGCTTCCTGCCGTTCTTCCTCGGCGTGCACCTGCTGGTCCACCTGGCCCTGGTCGCCGGCGCGGCGCTGGGGGTGGTGCGGATGGCGCTGGGCAACCGGCCCACGCGCTGGCTGGCTCCGGTGCTGATCGTGGCGGCGCTGGTCGGGGTCGGCGCGGCCGTCTGGCGCGACGGCGCGAGCGCCGTCGCCGCGCTCAGCCGGCCGGGCACCCTGCCGCTGGTGGCCGTCGCCGTCGCCGCGAACCTCGCCGGCCTGCTGACCGGCATGGCGGCGTGGCGGGTGCTGGTCCCGCTCGGCGGCGCGACGGCGGCCCGGATCTACTTCCTCGGGCAGCTCGGCAAGTACCTGCCGGGCCGGGTGTGGGGCGTGGTGACCCACGTCGACCTGGGCCGGCGGGCGGGCGTGCCGGCCGAGCGGATGGTCACCGCCTACGTCCTGAGCATCGGGGTCACCATCCTGACCGGTGCCGCGGTCGGGCTGCTCGCGGCGCCGGGCGCGTGGATCGCCCTGCCCGTGCTCGGCCTGGTCGTCTGCCTGCTGTGGCCGGGGCTGCTGAACCGCCCGCTCGCCACGGTCGCACGGTGGCTCAAGCGGCCGGTCACGCCGCTGGAACCGCGGCTGGTCCGCCGGTCGCTGGGCCTGGCCACCCTGTCCTGGCTGGTCTCTGGCGCGCACCTGTGGGCGGTGGCGGTCGCGCTCGGCGCCCGCCCGTGGCCCGCCGCCGCCGTGGCGGTCGGCGCGTTCGCGCTGGCCACCGTGGCGGGCAGCCTCTCGATCGTGACGCCGGACGGCTGGGGGGTGCGGGAGTTCGCGCTCACGGCCGTGCTGGCCACGGTCCTGCCGCTGGGCGCCGCGGGGCTCGCCGCGATCGCCAGCCGGCTCATCTGCGTCCTCGTCGAGGTCTGCGCCTCGCTCGCCGTCCTCGGATTGTCCAAGTCCCTTCGTCCAGGAGCATCGAATGTCCAGTCTGTACACGCTTGACGACGCCGAGCGCCTCGACGTCGGCCAGGTGCACGACCTGTACCGGCGGTACGTCAACAAGAGCCAGGTGTCGCTGATGACCTCGTTCGGCTTCGGCCGGGAGCTGGTCGACCACGCCGAGGGGGCGTACCTCCACCAGCGCGACGGTCGGCGCATCCTCGACCTGACCGGTGGGGTGGGCGTGCTCAACCACGGCCACAACCACCCGCGGATCCTGGCGGCCCGCGAGCAGTTCGCCCGGCGCCGGCGGATGGAGGTGCACAAGACCTACTTCTCGCCGTACCTGGCGGCGCTGTCGCACAACCTGGCCCAGGTGCTGCCCGGCGACCTGAACATGTCCTTCCTGCCGAACTCGGGGGCCGAGGCGGTGGAGGGCGCGATCAAGCTGGCGTACAAGTACCACAACGGCCGGCGCCGCACGGTCCTGCGGGCGGACTGCGCCTTCCACGGCAAGCTGCTGGGCTCCGGCGGGCTCACCGGCCAGGCGCAGTTCCCGTTCCCGACGATCCCGGGCATCGAGACCTTCCGGTACGGGGACCTGGACTCCGTGCGGGCCGCGGTGGCCGCGCACCCGGACGACGTGTACGCGATCATCGTCGAGCCGTTCAGCGCGTCCACCATGCGCTGGTGCTCCGAGGAGTTCCTCCGCGGCCTGCGCGACCTGTGCACCGCGCACGACATCGTGCTGATCTTCGACGAGATCTACACCGGCTGGGGCAAGACCGGCAGCCTGTTCTACTTCATGCGCTACGACGGCCTGCTGCCGGACGTGCTGACCACGTCGAAGTCGTTCGGCGGCGGCAAGTCCTCCATCTCGGCGTACGTCGCCCGGGAGCGGCTGTACCGCAAGGCGTACGACAACCTCGGCGACGCCCTGCTGCAGAGCACGAGCACCACGTACTACGGCTTCGGCGAGGAGTGCGCCACCGCGCTGGAGGCCATCAACGTGGCCGTCGAGGACGACTACCCGGCCCGGGCGCGGGACCTGGAGCGGGTGCTGCAACCGGGTCTGCAACGGCTGGCCAAGCAGCATCCCGACGCCGTCGCCGAGGTGGCCGGCGCCGGGGCGCTGTGGGGCGTGTTCATCGACGGCGGGCCCCGCGTCCTGGACCTGGTGGCCAGGCTCGCCCCCGGCGGCATGGCCAAGGACCCCCGGTTCAAGACCAAGCTGGTGACCTGCGCGGTGATCAACGCGCTCTACCACGACCACGACGTGTTCACCTACTACACGCTCAACGGCCAGAACCCGCTGGTGCTCGCGCCGAGCCTGGTGACCGACCCGGCCGACGTGGAGCGGGCGGTGGACGCTCTCGACCGGACGCTGGCGCAGGGGCTCACCCGGCTGGTCACCCGCTTCATCAAGGAGAAGGTGAGCTCGCTGTGGTGACCAGGACCATCGTCGTCACCGGGGCGGCCGGCATGCTCGGCTCGCACCTGACCCGCCGGCTGCTCGCCGACGGCCACCACGTGCGCGGCGTGGACCTGCGCCAGGCACCGGGCGTGGAGCTGGTCGGCGACATCCGCGACCCCGCCGCGATGGCGCGGGCCATGGCCGGCGCCGACGCCGTGGTGCACTGCGCGGCCGCGCTGCCGAGCTACCCGGCCGAGGAGATCCGGTCCATCGTGGTGGAGGGCGCCCGCACGGTGCTCACCGCCGCCGCCCGCGCGGACGTGGCGCGGGTGGTGCACATCTCCTCGACGGCGGTGTACGGGCTGCCGAGCGTGGTGCCGACCACCGAGGACTACCCGCGGGAGCCGGTCGACACGTACAGCGCGGCCAAGGCCGCCGCCGAGGAGATCGCGGAGAAGCTGCGCGCCGACGGCGTGTGCCTACCGATCCTGCGCCCCAAGACGTTCCTGGGCCCGGGCCGGATGGGCCTGTTCTCGATGCTGTTCGAGTGGGCCGAGGAGGGGCGCAACTTCCCGGTGCTGGGCCGTGGCGACGTGCGCATCCAGATGCTCGCCCTGAGCGACCTGGTGGACGCGGTGGTGACGGTGCTGGACGCCCCGGACGACGTCGCGAACGACACGTACAACCTCGCCGCGGCCGAGTTCGGCACGCTGCGCGAGGACTTCCAGGCCGTGCTCGACGCCGCCGGGCACGGCAAGCGGGTCATCTCGACCCCGGCCCGGCCGGCGCTGGCCGTGCTGCGCCTGCTGGAACGCGCCCGCCTGTCGCCCGTGTACGGGCGGCTGCTGCACAAACTCACCGCCGACTCGTACGTGAGCATCGACAAGGCCCGCGACCGACTCGGCTTCAACCCCCGCCTGTCCAACCGCGACGCCATTCTCGACACCTATGCGTGGTGGCGCGACCAGCGCAAGGAGGCCCGTGATGCTGCAAACCACACCGGACGCACCAGCCGTGATCCCTGGAAGCAGGGTGTCCTGGCCGCCGCCAAGATCTTCTTCTGAGCGCCCCCCGCGCGCGGGCGCGTCCGCGCGGCACCTGGTCGCCCTGCTGCGTCCGGGCCAGTGGCCCAAGAGCCTGGTCGCGCTGCTGCCCCTGCTCGACCCGGGGCTGGCCGGGTGGGGCGCCCTCGGCCGGGCGGCGCTGGCGGCGCTGGCCTTCGTGGTCGCCTCCGCCGTCATCTACGTGGCCAACGACATCGCCGACCGGGACCGGGACCGGGCGCACCCGGTCAAGCGGAACCGCCCGATCGCGTCCGGCCGGGTCTCGCTCGTGACGGCCGGCGCGGTGGCGGCCGGGCTCGTCGTGGCCCTCGTCGGGATCGTCGGGGCGTCCCCCGCGCTGTGGTGGCCACTGCTCACCTACCTCGTGATCAACGTGGCGTACTGCGCCGGGCTCAAGCACCTGCCGCTGGTCGACCTGTTCGCGGTCGCGTCCGGCTTCGTGCTGCGGCTCGTCCAGGGGTACGTGGTCCTGCACGCGCGGCCGTCGGCGTGGCTGGTCCTGTGCGTGCTGTCCGCCTGCCTGCTGCTCATCCTCGGCAAGCGGCGCCACGAGCTGGGCGTCGCCGACGCGGCGCACCGGCCGTCGCTGGCCGGGTACAACCAGCACTTCGTGGACCACCTGCTGGTGCTCACCGCCGCGGTCACCCTCGTGGCGTACCAGCAGCACGTCACCGCGTTCGGCACCGCCGCCCTGCTCACCGTGCCGTGCGCGCTGTTCGCCCTGTTCCGGTACCTGCAGGCGGTCCTCGTGCGCGCCGACGGCGGCAATCCGGTGGCGGTGCTGCTGCACGACCGGGTGATGGTGGCGAACGGCGTGCTGTGGCTGCTGCTCCTGCAAGGAGGTGTCCTCTATGGCTGAGTCGCGCTCTGTGGCTGAGCCCGGCAAGGCGCGCGCGATGGCGCAGGCGCGCGCGACGAATGGCGGGCGCGGCATGGACGGGGCCACGGTCTCGGTCGTGATCCCGATGTACAACGACAGCCCCACCGTCGACCTCTGCATCTCGTCGGTGCTGGCGCAGACGTACCAGCCGCTGGAGGTGATCGTCGTCGACGACGCCAGCACCGACGACAGCGCGGAGAAGGCGGCCCGCCACCCGGTCACGCTGATCCGCGCCGAGGCCAACGGCGGCCCCGGGGCGGCGCGGAACCTCGGCGTCAGCCACGCCAAGGGCGACGTCATCTTCTTTATCGACGCCGACCTGACGATGCACCCGGACGCGATCGCGCAGGCGGTGCGGCTGCTGGGTGACGGCCACGGCTACGGCGCGGTGTTCGGCGTGCCGGACCCCGAGCCGCTGCTCCCGGTGGGCCTGGTGGGCCAGTACCGCAGTCTGCAGTACTACTACTGGCGCTCCAGTGCCGAAGGCCCGGTCAGCGGCGGCTTCTACGCCCTGGGTGCGGTGACCCGGGAGGCGTTCGACCGGGCCGGCTGGTTCAACCCGGCGCTGCGACAGACCGAGGAGATCGACCACGCCGAGCGGCTCTCCCGGCTCTACCCGATGCTGCTCACCTCGGCCATCCGCGGGCGGCTGTCCGACGAGAACCGGCTGCTGCCCCTGCTGCGCAAGGGTTTCCGCCGCAGCCGGCTGCGGGTCCCGTTCTACCTCAAGCGGGGCCGGGCCATGCAGGGCATGGAGACCGGTAACCGGGCCCTGGCCGCGGTGCTCGGCGCGCTGGCGCTGGGCGGCGCGGTGGCCGCGCTGGCCTACCCGCCGGCGCTGCTGGTCGCGGCGGCGGCCCTGGCCGGCTCCGTCGCCGCGGATTTCGGCCAGTACGTCTTCGTCCGCCGCACCCGCGGCTGGGCGTTCCTGGCCTTCTTCACCGCGGTGCACCTCGTGCTCAACACCACCGTGGTGTGCGGGCTCGCCGTCGGGCTCGTGGAGTGGGTGCTGCGGCCGCGGTTCCGCCGGATGTACGAAAGGACGGCCTGATGTCCACGGCCCTCACCGACGACCACACCCCGCCGGGAACGCCGGCGTCGCCGACGGCGACGGCGCCACCGACGGCCACGGCGCCCGCGACGGCGCCCGCGACGGCGACGGCGCCCGCGACGGCGCGGGCGGACGCGGCCGGCACCGGCACCGGCACCGGCACCGACGCGCCGCCGCGGTGGCGGCGCGTCGCCCGGGCCCTGCGCTGGCTCTACGGCTGGCTGCTCATCGGCGCCGCGGTGCTGTGGCTGGCGTACACCCTGGTGCGCCGCGCGGTCACCGGGCGCTGGCACTGGTCGCTGCTGCTCGACGCGGTGCCGCCCGTGCTGCTGGTGGCGGCCCCGCTGCTGCTGGCCGTGGCCGGCGTCGCCGCGTGCGGGCCCCGCCGGCGGTGGGTCGTGGCCCTGGCGCTGGCGGGCATCCTGCCCGGTCTCGACCAGACCGGGGTCAACCTGCACGCGCTGCGCTGGGGCACGCCCGAGGTGCCGCCCGGAGCGGTCCACGTCGTCACCTGGAACACCAACTACTGGGGCATGAGCAACTCCGACCCGCTGGCCCAGCTGCGCTTCCTGAAGCGGCAGAACGCCGACGTGTACCTGTTGCAGGAGCACGTGATCTGGGTGCCGGGCACCGGGGAGGTGGGCTACTACCCGATCCAGGACGACGACCGGCTGCGCGCGGAGTTCCCCGGCTACCACATCGCCCGGCGCAGCGAGCTGGTCACCATCTCGCGGTACCCGATCCTGGCCACGCCCGTGTTCGGCCCGGCCGCGCAGGTGCCGCCCGGCGCGCCCTTCCGGGACGTGTTCGCCCGCGACAAGGTGCTGCGCACCGACCTGCTGATCGGCGGGCGGACGGTCTCGGTCTACAACGTGCACGTCACCGTGCAGACCGCGATCGACATCAACCTGTTCGGCCGCGACGTCGACACCGACGCCTACTACCGCCGCAAGTTCGCCTGGCGGCGGGCGGAGATCCAGGGGCTGGTGGACGACGTGAAGGCGAACCCGAACCCGTCGGTCATCTCCGGCGACTTCAACGCCACGTCCGCCATGGGTGAGCTGGACCGGGTGCGGGAGGTGGCGCGGGACGCCACCCCGGCCAGCCGGCAGCTGCTGCCGCTGAGCTGGCGGTTCGACGCGCCGATGAACTTCCGGTGGGACAACCCGCTGGCCGGGCTGCCCCTGCCGTTCTGGCGCATCGACTGGACGTTCACCCGGGGCCCCCTGACGGTGCACCGGTACGAGATCACCTCCGCCGAGTCGCTGTCCGACCACCGACCGCAGCAGTTGTGGTTCTCGCCCGCGTGAAAGGAGCGTCATGCAACCCGACACCGGCCACCTCTACCGGGCCACATCGGACATTGGATATCTCAGTGCCGACGCCGACACCTACCGCGCCCCCGTGCCGCTGCGGGACCTGCGCAAGTCCCGGCCGCTGCGGGTGCTGTCCCCCGACGAGTTCGCCTTCTGGCAGACGTACGGCTACGTCGTCGTCCGACAGGCGATCCCGGCCGACGCGGCGCGGCGCCTGCTGGAGTTCGCGTTCGCGTTCCAGGGGATGGACCCGGACCGCCCGCAGACCTGGTACCCGCGCCGGCGCTTCCGGTCCGACCTCGACCGGGACCTGTACGTCTACGGGTTCGTGGAGGCGTACCACCACCAGCTGCTCTGGGACAGCCGACAGACCCGGCGGGTGTACGACGCGTTCGTCGACGTGTGGGACTGCGAACAGCTGTGGGTCAGCCTGGACCGGCTCAACCTCAACCCGCCCAACGTCGGCAACCGGTCCCGGGCGCTGATCCCGGCCACCGAGCGCGGCTTCGACATCAGCCTGCACTGGGACGTGGACACCACCCTGGCCACGCCGCCGCAGCGGGTCCAGGGCCTCATCGCGCTGACCGACACGGCCCCCGAGCTGGGCGGCTTCCAGTGCTGCCCCGAGCTGTTCCGCCGGTTCGACGCCTGGCGGGCCGCGCAGCCCGCCGACCGCGACCCGGTGCGCCCGGCGGTCGACCCGGCCGAGTTCCCCCTGGTCCGACCGAACCTGCGGGCGGGCGACCTGCTCATCTTCAACGGCCTGCTGGCGCACGGGGTGGCGCCCAACACCTCCGCGCGCGGCGTGCGCGCCGTGCAGTACGTGGCGATGATGCCGGCCCTGGAGGAGCACCGGCGGCTGCGGCGCTCCCGGGTGCAGTCCTGGCGCACCCTGCGCACCCCGGACTGGAACCCGACCCTGCTCGGCGACGCGACCCGGCCCGAGCGGCTGCGCTACGGCCCGGCGACGCTGAACGAGCTGGGCCGCCGGCTGCTGGGCCTGGACTCCTGGCACGACCGGTCACCGGCCGCGCCCCGGCCGGACCGGGTGCCCACCGAGGCCGGGCCGGACCGGGCCCCCGCCGAGCGCCGGCGCACCGGGGCGCCCACCGCGCGGGAGGAGGAACTGGCATGCGCCGCGTCTGCCTGACCCTGCCGACCAACCGGGCCTGCGCCGACACCGTCGCGGCCGTCCTGGAGGAGGCCCGGTACGCCGCCGCGCGCTTCGGCGTCGAGGTGTACGTGCTGGTGCTCGACTCCGCCGACCCGGGGGCGTTCGCGGAGCACGCCGCGGTCATCGCCGCGGCGCCGCGGACGCCGGGCGTCGTGCCGCTGCACCTCGGCGAGGCGGCGCAGCGGCGCTTCCTCGACCGGGTGGTCGCCCTCGCCGACGTGGCCAAGCCGGAGCTGGTGACCGACCTGATGCTGCCGACCGGCGTCTCCTACGGTGCCTGCACCAACCGCGCCTTCCTGCTCGCCGCCGCGCTGGGCTGCGAGTCGGTGCACCGGCGCGACTCCGACAGCCGGTACCAGGAACGGCACGGCCGCCGGGTGTTTCCCATCGCGCCCGAGCTGGCCACGCTCGGGCGGCCCGCGGCCGACGCGGCCGCGGAGGTCACCGAGACCGCGCTGGCGCCGGCCCACCGCCACCGGCCCGTGGTGATGGCGGGCGCCTCGTTCATCGGCGAGATGTCCGTGGACATCGCCGACATCCGCCGGCGGGACCCCGCCGTCTACCACGACGTGGTGGGCCTGTGGGCGCCGGACGACGCCTCCGAGGCGGAGAAGCGGGCGCTGGTGGAGGAGTCGTTCACCGGGGCGGGCACCGACGCGTTCACCCGGGACCATGCGACGCTGACCGTCGTCGACCCGATGCGGGTCGACATGTGCAACATCGCCTTCTGGCGGGTGTACGAGCACCTCCCGCTGCCGCCGGCCACCCACACCATCGGCAGCGACTACTTCCTCATCCACGTGGTCCACGCCGCCGGGCTGCCCGGGGTCCTGCACAACCGGCACATCGTGAACTTCCACACCGGCGAGCGCAAGACCGGGCCGGGATTTCGCGCGTACCACCTGCGGCTGGCAAAGTTCTTCCTCTCCATGCGCTACCTGCACCCGATCTACCGCGACCTGGCGGCGGCCGGCGGGTCGCTGCTCGACGGGCACCACCGGGTGCGCGCGGACCGCATCGCCGGGTTCGTCCGGGACAGCGTCTGGCTGAGCCCGGCGGAGAACGAGCGGCGACTGGACCGCCTGGAGCGGGCGTACCGCCGACTGGGCGGGGCGTACGCAGCCGTCGCCGCGGACCTCGCGGCCCGCCGCGCGGCGCTGCTGCGGGAGGCCGCCCGGGACGTGGCGGACTTCGCCACCCTCATCGAGGCGTGGCAGCCGCTGGTGCGGGCGGGACGCGCCCTCGGGCCCGACCCGCGGCGGCTCTGGGCGGGGGGCGACCGGTGACCCCGCCCCTGAGCGCCCCGCTGAGGTCGGCCCTGGCCGCCGCCACGGAGGACCAGATCATCTACGACCTGACCGGGATCGACGAGTGCTACGACGCGCTGACCCGTGAGCTGCCCGGAACCGCGATCCGGTTCGCCGTCAAGGCGTGCCCGGTGGACGAGGTGCTGACCTCCCTGGCCAGCCGGGGGGCCGGCTTCGACGCGGCGAGCCCGCACGAGGTGGCCCAGGCCATCGGCGCGGGAGCGCGGGTCGGCACCGTGCACCACGGCAACACCATCAAGTCCGACCGGGACATCGCCGCGGCGTACCGGCTCGGCGTCCGCGACTTCGCCACCGACAGCGTGGCCGACGTCCGCGCGATCGCCCGCCACGCGCCCGGCGCCCGGGTGTTCTGCCGGCTGGCCACCAGCGGCCGGGGCGCGCTGTGGGGACTGCGCGACAAGTGCGGCTGCACGGCCGCCGAGGCGGTGCGGGTGCTGGCCGCCGCGGCGGACGCCGGGCTCGTGCCGGCGGGCCTGTCCGTGCACGTGGGCTCGCAGCAGATGACCGCCGCGGCGTGGACGCGGGCCGTCGCCGACCTGACCGACGCGATCGTCGCGCTGCACCGGCGCGGCATCGTCGTCGACCACGTGAACCTGGGCGGGGGCCTGCCCGCCGCCGGCTACCTGGACCGGCGCGGGCGGCCGCTGCACCCGCCGACGCGGGAGATCCTCGCCGCCATCCGGGCGGGGGTGCAGCGGCTGCGGCGCGCGTCCCGCACCCACCTCGACGTGATCCTGGAGCCGGGCCGGTACCTGGTCGCCGACCACGGCGCGATCCGGGCCCACGTCGTGCGCCTGACGACCCGGCGGGGGCGCCGGGGCCAGCCGCCGCACTGGCTGTACCTGAGCTGCGGGAAGTTCAACGGACTGTACGAGATGGACCGGGTGCAGTACCGGCTGGTCTTCCCGACCCACCCCGGGGGTGAGACCGTGCCGGCGGTGGTGGCCGGGCCGACCTGCGACAGCGACGACGCGTTCAGCCCGCGGGCGCGGGTGCGGGTGCCGAAGGCCCTCGCCTCCGGGGATCCGGTGTGGGTGCTGTCCAGCGGCGCGTACGCCGCCAGCTACACCACCCAGCGGTTCAACGGCTTCGCGCCGTTGCCGTGCACCACGGTGCGGGCCGAGCACCAGCTGGTACCCGCGGCAGGGCCCCACCCGGCCGACGCCGCCGCGCGGTGGCCGGCGGAGTCCGGGCGGCCTCCGGCGTTGGCGGCGGCGGGCCGCGGGCGGGCGGCGTAGATGCGCTGCCGGATACGCCGCATCGCCGACCGCGACTGGGACGACGTGGTGGCGCTGGAGGCCGCCGCCTACCGCGCGCGGGGCCTGTCGGAGGCCCGGGAGGTGCTGGAGTCCCGGGGCCGGGCATCGCCCGCCACGTCGTTCGTCCTGGACATCGACGGGCGCGTCGCGGGCTACCTGCTGGCGCTGCCGTACCCGCGGTTCCGCTGTCCCGACCCGCGGCGCGCGGAGCGGACGGCGTACGCCTCGCCCGACCTGCACCTGCACGACCTGGTGGTCCGCGCCGACCTGCGCGGCGCGGGCCACGGGGGACGCCTGCTGCGGCACCTCACCGCCACGGCGACGCCGCACGGGTACCGGCACCTCTCCCTGGTCGCCGTGGCCGGCAGCGGCCGGTTCTGGGCCGCGCACGGGTTCCGTCCCCACCCCGAGGTGCCCCTGCCGGGCGCCTACGGCGCCGGCGCCGTGTACCTGTCCCGGCCGCTCGACCACGGCCACCCGACGAGAGAGGTTGACCCCCATGCTGGTGCTGCGCGATGAGTTCCGCCGGGCGCAGGTCGCGGTCGCGGCCCTGTTCTGCGTACTGGGCCTGCAGTACGCCACCTGGGCGGCCCGGCTGCCCGAACTCAAGGCGCGCCTGGCGCTGACCGCCGCGGACGTGGGCGTCCTGCTGCTGGCCTGCGGGGTGGGGGCGGCGGTCTCGTTCCCCCTGGTGGCCCGGCTGATGACCCGGCTCGGTGCCCGGCGGCTGGCGGGCTGGTCCGCCCTGGGCCTCGTCGTGGCCCTGCTGGCGCTGTCCGTCGCCCCGAGCTACCCGGTCGCGCTCGGCATCCTCTTCGTCGACGGGGTGGCCGTCGCCTGCCTGAACGTCGCCATGAACGCGCAGGGCGCCGCGCTGGAGGCCAGGTTCCGCAGGGCCACGATGGCCAAGCTGCACGCGGTCTTCAGCGGTGGGTCGCTGGGCGCCGCCCTGCTGGCTTCGGGCGTCAGCGCGATGAGCCCGACGCTGTGGGTGCACTTCGCCGTGGCCGCGGTCGTCCTGATCCTGCTGGTCGGGTTCGCCTGGCCCCGGCTGCTGCCCGACGAGCCGCCGCGGCGGCCCGACCCGGCGGCGGCCCCGGACGGCCCGCCCCGGCGCCGGCGCCGCTGGACCACGCCCACCGCGCTGACCGCATGGCTGTGCCTGGCGATGGTCTTCGGCACCGTGACCGAGGCCGCGATGAACGACTGGTCCGCGCTCTACCTCAGCGAGGTCGCGCACGCGCCGGCGTCGGTCGCCCCGCTCGGCATCGCCGTGGTGTCGACCACGATGCTGCTCGCCCGCCTGGCCGCCGACCGCTGGCGCGAGCGGTGGGGGGACCGGGCGGTCGTGCTCGCCGGCGCGGCGCTGGCCGCGACGGGGCTGACGCTCGGCCTGCTGGCGGGCGGGGTGGTGGCCGCCCTGCTCGGGTTCGCGTGCGTCGGGCTGGGCATGGCCGCCGTCACCCCGTGCCTGTACGTGGCCGCCGCCCGGGAGGGCGCGCAGGCGCTCACCCTGGTCGCCGCCATGGGCACCACCGGACTGCTGGCCGGGCCACCGGTGATCGGCTTCATCGCCGACGCCAGCAGCCTGGTGTGGGGCATGGGCGCCGTCGCCGCCTCGGCGCTGCTCGTGGCGCTGTGCGTGGCCGCGATCCGGTGGCCCGCCCCCGCCGGCGGTGCGGTCCCGGCCGGGGCGGTGGACGGCTCGGCCGGTGGCACTGTCCCGGCCGGGGGTGCGGGCGGGGCGGTCGACGGCTCAGCCGGCGGGCCTCAGCTCGACCACCGGCCGCGGCGCGCGCCCGCCCGCGTGGCCTGAGCGGGGCGCCGACCCCGCCCGACCGTCGGCGCCCGGGGAGGCGTTGGCGAGCAGGGACAACGCCGATGCCCGCCACCGCACCGCCGACACCTCGGCGAAGATCTCCGCGGCCCGGGTCAGGCGTTGCACCGCGAGGTCGGTCCGTCCGCGGGCCAGATCCAGTTCGCCCAGCGCGTGCAGCACCCTGCCCTCCAC
>DATMJT010000355.1:0-6085 GCA_035553735.1 Pilimelia sp. | reverse complement strand
CCGTCGCGCTCCTCGAACGCGGCGGCCAGCACCGGGTGGCGGGCCACGACGGCGTCGCACGCGGCGGCGAGCGCCGGCACGTCGAGGTGGCCGTCGAGCTGGATGGGCAGCGGCATCCGGTACGCGGCGCCGGCCAGGCCCAGCCGCTCGGTGAGCCACATCCCGTGCTGGGCGCTCGACGCCGGGCCGTGCCCGAGTGCGGGCACCTGCGTGGTGGTCATCGGATTCCTTCCGTGGGGATCTCGATGGCGCCCACCAGCTCGGACAGGCGGGCGTGCGGCCGCTGCGGAGCGGCGTCCGCCAGCCGCAGCAGTGCGCCGGCGACGGCGTCCATGGTGGACCGGGCGAAGGCGTGCGCGTTCCACAGCAGCCAGCCGGCGAGCGCGCCGTCCGGCTGCTCGACGAGGGCCAGCTCCGGCGCGCCCCGGTCCGGCTCGCCGCCGGGGGTGTCCCATTCGGCGTCCAGCGCCCGGGGCAGGTCGAACGGCTCGGAGAGAAGCCCGGGGAAGTGCGGGCTGCCGCCCCAGCTCTCGTAGCGCAGCCACGCGGTGTCCGGGAAGCGGGGGTAGAACTCGGCGTACGGGTAGTACTGGTGGTCGATCGCGGTCAGGGCGGCGGCGCGCGCCCGCCGCAGCAGCTCGGCGAAGGTGGGGTCGCCGCCGGTGGCCAGCCGCAGCAGCAGCGGCTGGACGAGGCAGCCGACGAGCGGCTCGAAGTCCCGCCGGGCCCGGCCGGGCACCGGTGACATCAGGACCACGTCCCCGGCTCCGCTCCACGTCGCCAGCACGCCGGCCCACGCGGCGGTGGCCACCGTGAACGGCGTGGCGTCGTGGGCCCGGGCCAGGGCGCGCAGGCGCTCGGCCGCCGCCGGTGCGAAGCGGAACTCCAGGGAGGCGCTGCGCAGCCGGACGGCGCGGCGGCGCCCGGGGCACGGTTCGATCCGGCCCGGTGCGCCCTCCAGCGTGCGCTGCCAGTGGGGGCGGGTGCGGGGCCAGTGCGTGCGGGTCCAGGCGACGGCCTGCGAGACGGCGATCGGCAGCTCGGGCAGTGCCGGCGGGCGGCCGCCGCGCAGGGCCGAGTAGACGATCCCCAGCTCGCGCAGCAGCACCCCCATCGACCAGCCGTCGAAGACCAGGTGGTGCACGGCGAGCCCGAACACGTGGTCGTCGGGGCCCAGGGTCACCACGATGGCGCGCACCAGCGGGCCCGTCGCCAGGTCGAAGTCGTGCTCCCGGTCGGCGCGGACCAGCTCGGCGGCCCGCGCCGGCTCGGTCACCGCCGTCACGGTGAACCGCGGTGGGCAGTCGGGCCGGACGCGGGCCTCGTACCGGCCGTCGCGGCGGACGAACACGGTACGCAGCGCCTCGTGCCGCCGGACGAGCGCGTGCAGGCTGCGCCGCAGCAGCTCGGGGTCCAGCTCGTCGGTGATCCGCAGCGCGACGCTGACCGGGCCGACGTCCCGCGGCGGGTCGGTGGCGTGCATCCAGACGAAAAAGTTCTCCTGCTGGGCGCTCAGCGGCACGGTGTCGCCCGGCGGCTCCGCCGGCGCGGCCCTCCCGGTCGCGGCCGCCCCCGTCGGCGTGGCCCTTTCGGTCGCGGTCGCCGCCGCCTCCGGCGGCGCCGCGGTCCCCGCCGCCGCTGTCGCCTCCGGCGCGGCCTCCGCCTCCGCCTCCGTCGTCGTCGTCGCGGCGGCGGCCAGCCGCGCCGCCTGCTCGGCCAGGCGCGGATGGTCGAAGACCAGCGACACGGGCACCTCGGCGGCGAACTGCCCGGCGGCGAGCGTGGCCAGCTGGGTCGCCCGCAGCGAGTCGCCGCCGAGGGCGAAGAAGTCGTCGTCCCGGCCCACCGCCGGCACGGCGAGCACCTGCGCCCACAGCGCGGCGAGCGCCGCCTCGGCGGGTGACGCCGGGGGCGCGGCGGGCGCCTTCGGCGGGGTGGTGAACCGCTCCCGCAGCAGGGACTTCAGCACCTTTCCGCCCTCGTTGCGGGGCAGTGCGTCGAGCAGCAGCAGCCGCGTGGGGCGCTCCGGTTCGGCCAGCCGCCCGGCCAGGTAGGCGCGCAGCTGCGCGGTCCCGACCGCGGCGCGGGGGACGACCGCGGCGGCCAGCATCGTGCCCATCGTCGGGTGCGGCACGCCCACCACCGCGGCGTCGGCGACCGCCGGGTGCTCGTGCAGCACGGACTCCACCCGCAGCGTGGAGACCTTGAACGCCCCAGACTTCACCACGTCGCTCTCCCGGTCGACCAGGTGCAGGTACCCGTCGCCGTCGAGGTAGCCCAGGTCGCCCATCCGGGTCCAGCCGTCGCGGAACACCTCGGCGCTGGCCCGGGCGTCGCCGAAGTACGACCTCGGCGCGGCGGCCGAGCGCAGCCACACCTCGCCGACGGTCCCGGCGGGCACGGGCGCGCCGTCCGGGCCGGCGATTCTCAGCTCCGCGCCGGCGGCTGGTCGGCCGAGGGCGTCCGGCCGGTCGGGGTCGAACACGATTGTGGTGTGCGCCGGGGCCGCCTCCGTGGAGGTGTAGTTGTTGACGACGGTGGCCCCCGGCAGGGCGGCGCACAGCGCCCGGGCCACCGCGGCGGGCAGCGGCGCGGCCGTGGACGCCAGTAGCCGCACGCTGGACAGGTCGTGGCGCTCGTGGACCCGGGCGCGGAGCAGGTCGATCGCCATGGCCGGGACGACGAACACCGTGCCGACCCGGTGCCGCGCGATGAGCCCGGCGAAGGAGTCGGCGTCGAACCGGTCCGCGACCACGGCGGTGGGCCGGGCGCCGAGAGCGTACAGCAGCATGGTCTGCGCGGCGTTTGTGCCGATGGGGAACGCGTGCAGGAAGTGCTCCGAGTGCGCCAGCGGCCGCCGGGCGGGCCGGGTCGCCAGTCCGAACGTGACGTTGGCGTGGCGGGCCGCGACGCCCTTGGGCTCCCCGGTGGTGCCCGAGGTGTAGACGATCTGCGCCAGGTCGTCGGGCGCCACCGGCACCGGCCAGGAGCCGACCGGCGCGCCGTCGAACTCCGCCGCGGTGGCGGTCCACGCGTCGACCGGCGGCGGGGGCGCGGCCGTGCCGTGCAGCAGCCCCGCCGCGCCGCTGCCGGTCACGATCGCGCGGACCTGTGCCGGCGCGGCGCGTGCGGACAGCGGCACCGCGACCCCGCCGGCGGCGGTGACCGCGCAGTAGGCGACGGCGAAGTCCAGCCACTCGCCGCCGTCGAACAGCAGTGCGACCCGGTCGCCGCGGCGTACGCCCCGGCGGCACAGCCCGTGCGCCAGGGCGTCGGCGCGGGCCCGCCACTGCGCGAAGGTCAGCGCGCCGGCGCCGTCGGCGAGCAGCGCCACCCGGTCGGGCTGCTCCGCCGCGCGCGCGGCCAGCAGCGCCGGCACGGTGGTGGCAGGCGGGTCAGCGGCCATCGGCACCTCCGACGCCGGTGAGCGGCACCCCGAACCGCTGCGCGGCCCGGCGTGCCACGGCGCGCAGGCTCGCCGGCACCTGGCCGCCGAAGCGCCGCAGGTACTCCCGCAGGTGGTCCGGGTCGTCGCAGAGGAACATCGCGTCGGTCGGCACCATGTGCCGGATGGCCAGCAGCGGCAACGGGCTGCGCAGCGGCCGGAACCCGTCGTTCCACAGCCCCGGCTTGGCCGGCGGGCCGTCGTGGAACTCGCCGAGCATCAGGCCCCGGGCGACGTACCCCGGCTTGAGCCGTGCCTGCGTGGCGTCGATGACGCTCGGCACGTCCTCCGGCAGCAATTCGGGGAAGACCGTGACGATCGTGGTCAGGTGCGGGTGCGCCGCGGCGGCGCTGAGCCGCAGGAACCAGTCGCGGTAGACGAGGAGCCGCCGCTCGATGTCGGCCGGCGGGTGGTCCCGGCCGGGCTGCACCGCCAGGTAGAGGCTGGCCCGGTCCAGCGCCGCCTGCGCGTACGGGCAGACGTTGCCGGGGCGGCCGAGCCGCGGGTGCGGCCGGCACAGGTACTCCCGGGTCCACGCCAGCACCGCGCGCAGCGCGGCCTCGTGTGGGCGCACCGGGGCCGGCAGGGGGCCGCCCTCCAGGTCGGCCACCTCGACCAGGGTGTAGCTGCTATCCACCGGGTGCGTCAGCATGGATCCCTCGTCTGCTCGCTCGGGCCGTGGTCAGGGCAGGTGGACGGCGTCCAGCGCGGCGGCGGCCCCCGAAAGCGCCGCGCCGCACACGGCCACGACGAGCAGCGTCGCCGCCCACCGCAGGATCCGGTCCTGGCGTCGCGCCCGCCGCAACGCCTCCGCGTACGGCACCGTGCGGTGCGCGATCATGGTGTACAGCGGAACCCAGTGCCGCGGCAGGAACCGGTGCAGCACCAGGTCCGCGCGCTTGCGGACGAGGAACCACGGCGAGCGCAGGCGGTCGCGCAGCTCCACGAAGTTCTGTGCGGACAGGTCGGCCAGCACGTCGGTGTGCGGCTTGCGCAGCGCCTGGTACTCCGCCAGTGCCGCGGCGCGGTCCTCGGGATGCCGGGCCAGGCACCGGTCGAGCACCGTGCAGTCCTCGAACGCCGCGTTCATGCCCTGGCCGTAGAACGGGTACACGGCGTGGCACGCGTCGCCGATGAGGACCACCCGGTCCTCGTGGTGCCAGGGGGAGGTGCGGATGCTCACGAGGGTGCCGACCGGGTGGGCCAGGAACTCCGTGGCGAGGTCGGGCACCAGGGCCGGCACGTCCGGGAAGTGCCCGGCGAAGAAGTCGCGGACCGCCGCGGGGGTGTCCAGGGAGGCGAAGCTGTCCGGGCCGTGCAGGGGCAGGAACACCGTGCAGGTCAACGAGTGGTCTACGTTGGGGTGGGCGACCATGAGGCCCCTGCCGCCGGGCCAGACGTGCAGGCCGAACAGCTCGGTGCGGGCGGCGCCGTCGGCCGCGGCCGGGATCGTCAGCTCCTTGTAGCCCCAGTCCAGGAACTCCTGCCGGTAGTCGGCGCGTTCCCGGTGGTGCATCTGCGCGCGCACGGTGGAGAACGCGCCGTCGGCGCCGATCACGAGGTCAGCCATCACCTGCCGCGCGTGTCCGCGCTCCTCGTCGACGACCTCGACCAGCGGCTTCTCCTTCACCAGCCGGCGCAGGGTGTGGCGGAAGTGGAACCGCACCGTGGGGTGCGACTCGGCCCGCTCGACCAGCGCCACGTTCAGGTCGTTGCGCAGGATCGAGTGCAGCGCCTCGCCGTCGTCCCGCCCGTACGGCTGGAAGGCCAGCGACCCGTCGGCGGAGTGGATGACCCGGCCGCGCATCGGCACGGTCCTCGTCCGCACCTCGTCGAGCAGGCCCACCTCGCGCAGCGCGTTCATCCCGCGCTGGGACAGCCCGAGGTTGATGGACCGGCGGCCGTCCGCGGAGGACCGCAGGCGGGGATCCGGCCGGCGCTCGTAGACCTCCACCTCGTGACCCCGTCGGGCCAGGTAGATCGCCATGAGGGAACCGGCGAGCCCCGCTCCGATGATCACGACTCGGCCGGCGAGTGACCGTACCGCCATGACCCGCCTCCCGCCAGCGTCGAACCCGCGGCCGTCGAACCCGCGGCCCGGCTCGGCCCCTGGTGCGCGACGACCCAGCCGCGCTGGCCGGGTTGAGAGTGGACGGTAGTGACCGCCCGTCCGGCGGCGGAACCGGCGCTTGGCGTCAAGTTAAGAGTCCTAACAGTTGGGTCGGGGTCGGACGTTCCGCCGAGCCTGCGCAGCCGCCTTGACAGGACGGTGATCCGCTTGGAAGCTGCGTAGCCAGCCGGCACTCGTGCCGGTCCTATTCGGACACACTGCGCAAAGGTGGGCCATGAACGACGAAGACGCGGACGGCCGGTCGTACGCCGTCGTGGTCAACGACGAGGAGCAGTACTCGCTGTGGCGCGCGGCGGACGAGCCGCCGGCCGGCTGGCGCCGGGTCGGCGTGGTCGGGACCGAGCAGGAGTGTCTCGACCACATCGACCGGGTGTGGACCGACATGCGGCCCCGCTCGCTGCGCGAGCGGGCGGCCGCCGACGGCTGAGCCAGCTTGCGTCCGACGGGTCCGTCGGACTTGGGCGAACCCGGCGAACCGGGGCGCCGACGACCGTAGGATCCCAGCATGC
>DATMJT010000354.1:0-7565 GCA_035553735.1 Pilimelia sp. | reverse complement strand
CCGCCTGCCCGCCCCCGCGGCTGGCCGCAGCCCGGGCTGGGAACTGGCCGGCACCGCGTTGGGCCTGGTGACGCTGGGCACCGCGGCGGCGTTTCTGCTGGCGCTGGTGCCGGACACCGTCGCGGTCGCAGCCGGTCAGCGCGACCTCAGCTCCGGCTACCTGAACGGCCCGTACGAGCTGGCGCTACTCACCGTCGGGCCCACCCTGGTCGGCATCGGCGCACTTGTCGGCCGGCGGACGGCCCGGCGGCACGCCATCGGGCACCGGGCGCCGCTGACCGGCGCCCGCGGCCCGGCCCGCGTCGTGCTCGCCGTCGCCGCCGGAGTGCTGTGCGCGCAGCTGTTCACCGCGTTCGGCGAGGCCCCCGCGGCACTGGCCGCCACCGGGCTGTGGGCGGCCGGTCTGGTCGCCGCCGCCCCCGGCGTGGCCCGCCTGGGCCGGCGCCGCCGCGGCCCGCTGCCGTGGTGCGCCGTCGCCGCGGGCGGCCTGCTCCTGGTCGCCCTCGCCGTGACCGTGGCCGTCGGCCTGGCCCTGTCGGCCGCCGACGCGCCCCGCGGGTACGCCTGGGCGTGGTTCCCCACCACGATGCACGCCGACCCCCTCCTGCCGCTGCCGCTGGCCGCCGACCGGTCCACCGACGAGATGGCGCGCTTCCTGGTCGTGGACCGCGCCGAGCTGCTGCCGCACGCGCTGCTGGTCGCCACGGCCTTCGCGCTGAGCTACCTGCGCGTGGCCGGGCGGGGCGTCCCGCGCCCCTGACGCGCCCGCGGGGGCGCGACCGCTGACCGGCAGTCCGGCGCCCTGATGGCGCGAAACCGACCCACATCCACCACCGCAGCTCGTCGTCGTGGCCGGCGACGACCGTGCCGGCGGGGTGGACCACTGCCCGCGCGGCGGCCGGTCCGGCCGTGTCGCTATCGGACGGAGAGCACCTTTAGGGCCGGTCTGCGTCGCCGATCCGCCAGCTACGGCTCCCGCATCCAGGTCGCCGGGTCGGTCACGAAGACGCCCTTGCCCTGGTGACGCCGGATGACCCTCAGCGCCTCCAGCCGGACGTAGACCTGCTTGACCGTCGACGGACTCACCTTGTACAAGGCGGCAAGCTCGGCGATCGATGGCAGCCGGTCCCCGGGCTTGAGCTTCTTCGCCCTGATGTCGGCGGTGATCTCGTCCGCAATGCGGATGTAGTCGGCGGTGACCGGCATGGCTCTCCTCGCGTGGCACACCAATTCGATCACGCAAGGACACGTGCCAACAACTCCGGATTGACTCAGGCGACTTGGACAGCTAAGTTTCCTGGCGAGCCTCCTCGCGTGGCAACGAGGTCGGCTCATCCCCCTGGTCGGTCGGCCTCCGCACGGGCCGCTCGACCGCGCTGGGCTGCCCTGCCGCCGTACCGCTGACCCGAAAGGTGCGGCTGCGGGGCGGGCGGGTCGCGTCAGGTCGGCACCCGGGCGGCCCGCCCATCCCCGCCCTTCGAGGAAGCAGGCCCAGTAAGCTGCCGAAATCCCGCGCTTGATATCTAGCTAGATAGGAGTTGATATCATTGGTGTCGAGCGTTGCTGCGCGCGAGCCGAGAGGGAGGCAGCCTGCCGTGGCCCGGACCATCATCGACGTTGACGACGAGCTGCTCACCGCGGCCGCGAAGATTTTCGGCACCACCACGAAGAAGGCCACCGTCAACGCCGCCCTGCAGGCTGCGGTGAACCGGGAGAAGCGCCGGGAGTTCGCCGACTGGCTCAAGGCTGGCGGCCTGCCGGACCTGACCGGATCTGGGCCGGAGTCCCGGTCCGACGCGGTGTGACCCGCGAGCGGTACCTGGTCGACAAGTCCGCTCTCGCCCGTTGGCCCAAGCCTCCGGTGGCCGCGGTGCTCGACGAACTGTCCGACCGCGGGCTCCTGGCGGTGTGCGGGGCGGTGGAGATCGAAGTGATCTACAGTGCCCGTACCGCCGCGGACGCGCAACGCGCCCGCTGGCTACTCCGCGGTTTCGACTGGCTGGCCATGCCCGACGAGATCTGGGATCGGGCGCTTGACGTTCAGGTGCAGGCGGTACATAGGGGGAACCATCGCGCCCTGTCGGTGGCGGATCTGGTGATCGCCGCCACGGCGGAGCGGCACGGCGCCACCCTCCTGCACTACGACCGCGACTTCGACATGATCGCCGCGATTACCGGCCAGCCCACGATGTGGGTCGTGCCGGCTGGCCTCGCGGACTGAGATCAACCTGCCAGCCTCCTTCCGGACCTGGTGGAGCCGGCCAGCGCCGCTCAACTCAGGTGTCCGCGTACAGCCGCTCCAGGACGACCAGTTCGCCGGGCGGGCTGGTCAGGCGGAGGCTGTGCCGCGGTGGGCGTTGGCCGCGCGTTCGATGCTGGCCCGCTCGGCCCGTACGGCGTTGCGCTCGACCAGGTAGATGCGCACCCGGCGGTGCTCACGCTCCAGGTCGCGGTGCCGGGCCAGTACCGGTGACCGGTCTGCGCGGTGCAGGTGAAGTTGGCCATGGCAGGGATCCTTGGCGCCGCCGTGGGTGGCGGCCTGCCGCGTGGTGTCGATTCGGGGCGACCCCGTTCGTGTAGCTGGTGACGGGCCGGCGGCGGGTCGGCCCCGCACGAAGGAGAGCGCGATGGGTCGACTCGTGGTGGTGGAGAACGTGACGCTCGACGGCGTCATGCAGGCGCCGGGCGGCGCCGACGAGGACACCCGGGGCGGCTTCCCGCACGGTGGCTGGGCCCGCCCGTACGCCGACCCGGTCATGGCGCAGACGATGGGCAGGGGCATGGGCGCGGACGGTGCGCTGCTCTTCGGCCGCCGCACCTACGAGCAGTTCCACGGCTTCTGGGCCGGGCAGACCGACGGCAACCCCTACACCGAGGTGCTCAACCGCAAGCACAAGTACGTCGCTTCGCGGAGCCTGGCCGAGCCGCTGCCCTGGCCGAACTCGTCGTTGCTGAGGGGCGAGACCGCCGCGGCCGTGGCCGCGCTCAAGTGCGACGTCGACGGCGACCTGGTCGTGCTGGGCAGCGGCGCGCTGGTGCGGTCGCTGATGAGGGCGGGCCTGGTCGACGTCTACACGCTGCCGATCCACCCGCTGACCCTCGGCACGGGCGCGAAGCTGTTCCCCGACGGCGTCGGCGAGTCCGCCCCGCTGGAGCTGGTCGAGGCGGTGCCGACCACGACCGGGGTTGTGATCGCCACATACCGCCGCGCGGTCTGCCAGGATCGGCCGGTATGAGGCAGTACCTGCTCAGCATCTACCAGCCCGACGGCGACCCGCCGCCGCCGGAAATCCTCGATCCGATCATGGCGGACCTGGGCGCCCTGGCCGAGGAGATGCGCGCCGCCGGCGCCTGGGTCTTCTCCGTCGGCCTGCACCCGCCCGCGACGGCGACGGTCGTGCGCCACCGCGACGGCGAGGTGCTGTTCACCGATGGGCCGTTCGCCGAGGGCAAGGAGCACCTGGGCGGCTTCACGGTCGTCAACGCCCCGGACCTGGACGCCGCCCTGGCGTGGGGTGCCCGACTCGCGCGCGCCACCACGCTGCCGGTCGAGGTGCGGCCCGTCGCGTGAGCGGCGACATCGAGCGGATCTTCCGCGCGGAGTACGGCCGCGCCGTCGCGGTCCTGGTCCGCGTCTTCGGCGACATCGACCTGGCCGAGGACGCGGTCCAGGACGCGTTCGCCACGGCCGTGCAGCGCTGGCCGGTCGACGGTACGCCGCCCAGCCCGGCGGGTTGGATCATCACGACCGCCCGGAACCGGGCGGTCGACCGGCTGCGCCGGGAGGCCACGCGGACCGCCCGGCACGCCGAGGCGCTGCTGCTGCAGGCGCCCGACGACGCGACCGAACCCGGAGCGGAAGGCCCCGTGCGCGACGACCGGCTCCGCCTGATTTTCACCTGCTGCCACCCGCGCTCGCACCCGGTGCCCGGGTCGCGCTCACCCTGCGCCTGCTCGGCGGGCTGACCACGGCCGAAATCGCGCGCGCGTTTCTCGTGCCGGAGCCGACCATGGCGCAGCGGCTCGTCCGTGCCAAGAGCAAGATCCGCGACGCCGGCATCCCGTACCGGGTCCCCCGCGACGCCGACCTCGCCGACCGCCTCCGCACGGTCCTCGCCGTCGTGTATCTGATCTTCACCGAGGGTTACACGGCCAGCGCGGGTTAGAGCCTCGCCCGCGCCGAGTTGAGCGCCGAGGCCGTCCGGCTCGGCCGCCTGCTCGCGGAGCTGATGCCGGACGAGCCGGAGGTGCTCGGCCTGCTCGCCCTCATGGTGCTGATCGAGGCGCGCCGGCCCGCACGGACCGACGCCCGCGGCGATCTGGTCCGCCTCGCCGACCAGGACCGCACGCGCTGGGACCGTGCCCTGATCGCCACGGGCCAGGACCTGCTCCGGCGGTGCCTGCGCCGCGGCCAGCCCGGGCCCTACCAGCTCCAGGCGGCCATCAACGCGGTGCACAGCGACGCCGCCACGGCCGCCGACACCGACTGGCGGCAGATCCTCGACCTATACGACCACATGGCCGTGTTGGCACCCACCCCGGTCGTCGCGCTGCACCGCGCCGTCGCGGTGGCCGAGGTGCACGGCCCGGCCGCAGCCCTGCCGCTCGTCGACGCCATCGAGGGCCTCGACCGCCATCACGTCCTGCACGCCGTACGCGGTGACCTGCTGCGCCGCCTCGGCCGCACCGACGAGGCCGCCGACGCCCTCGCGTGCGCCGCCGCGCTCACCGGCAACGCCGCCGAACGCCGCTTTCTCCTCTCCCGCCTGCCGCCCACACGCCGCGACCAGGGATCGGAGCCGGGACCGGACCGGGGCCGCACGAGCGGCAGCGGTCGGCCCGCTCCGCACGGGACCGACCGCTGACCGCCCGACACCCTTGGCTCAGTCGTTGACCGGGTGCCCGGGATCGGCCGCCGGTCGGCCGGCGCCGCAGCCGCGGGAGCGGTACGCCCGGACCACACTGTCGACGGTGTCCCACAGCACGACCAGCACCGTGCCGACGGCCACGACGGTCGCCACCCGGTCGAGGTTGTCGCCCCGGGCGAGCCAGTCGACGTGCCGCACCAGCTCCGGGTTCAGCATCCGGCCGGTCAGCAGCAGCCACACCACCGGTACCGCGAAGGCCGCGTTGACCATGGCGTTCACCCCGACCAGCGGCCAGGTCCAGCACCCGGCCCGGTACTTCGCGATCTCCACGCCCACGGCGGCGACCAGGACGCCGATCAGCCAGGGCAGCCAGAACCCCCACAGGGCCGGGTCCAGCAACGGCAGGTTGTCGCCGGTGGCGGTGGTGGCGAACGAACGGAGGTGCTGCAGCGGCAGGAAGACGATGACGAGCGCCAGGAAGGCGACGGAGGCCGCGGTGTCGGCGAGGCCGATCTGCCGCTCGACCGGCACCCTGGGCAGCTGGTCGACGCTCCACGCGGGCAGCTCCAGCGGGGTGTTGGTCCGCTCCAGCACCACGAACACCAGGGTGACCCAGAAGACGATCTGGACCGCCACCTGGAAGGCGGCGGAGACGCCCTGCCCGACGGCGCCGCCGACGTTGTCCCCGTCCGCGGCCTGGAGCAGCCCGACCAGCGCCCCGACGGTCAGCGGCACGAAGCTGAGCAGCAACGTCACCAGCCGCTCCCAGGCCGGGTAGTAGGTCGGGCCGAGCAGGTACGGCCGACGGCCGGTGTAGCGGGCGGCGAGGCGCTCGGGGTCGCCGAGCTCGGCGAGCACCTCCCGCTCGGCGGAGGCGGCGTCCTGCCCGGCGCCCGTACGCGCGTCGATCATGTCCTCGATCAAGGCGCGCAGCTCGGCGGCAATCCCCTCCCGGCGCGCGGCGGGCACTGCGCGCCGGGTCGCGGCGAGGTAGCGATCGGTCAGCGAGGTCATTGGTCCGCTCCTTCGATGAGCCCGGACAGGGAGGACTGCACCGCGGCCAGGTCGTCGAGGAGCCGGCGCAGCAGCGCCTCGCCCGACTCGCTGGTGCGGTAGATCCGGCGGGGCCGGCTCTCCTGCGTGTTCCACTCACTGGCGAGCAGCCCCTGCTCCTCCAGCCGGCGCAGCAGCGGGTAGAGGGTGTTGGCCTCCACCGGGAAGCCGTGCCGGGCCAGGCGTTGCAGCAGCGCGTAGCCGTAGTCGGGGCGCCGCAGCGCCACCAGGCTCGCCACCACGACGGTCCCTCGGCGCAGCTCCTGGAGGTGGGTCCGCAGGACCTCGTCGCTCACCATGCCGCACACAATACTGTGTGGCACACAATATTGCCAGCGGCACACCGGTCGATAGCCTGCCGCCGACGCTTCGGTGCGGGCATTTGCTCCAGCGCCCGACCGCGCCGCCGAATGGGCAACCGCAGTCGGACACGGGACGCGGAGGCGCGGCATGCAGGCGGTGGGCAGCTGGCTCAGAAACCGGCGGGTACGGACGAAGCTGGCGATCATCGCCGGCATCGCCGTGACCGGCCTGGCGGCCAGCGCCGGGGTGAACCTGCACGCGCTGGCCGAGGGTGAGACGCACGCCCGCACGCTGCAGGAGGCGGCGACGCTGACCCGAACGGCCATCGAGGCGGACATGGCCCACGACGCGGTCCGCAGCGACGTGCTCCGCGCCCTGCTGGCCACCGACGAGGTCGAGCGCCACCAGGCGCGCGCCGACCTGGACGAGCACGCCGCCGCCATGCGGGACCGGCTCGACGACCTGGCCGGCGAGGCGACCCCGGCGGCCGTGCGGGCGGCGACCGAGGCCGTCCGGCAGGCCGTGGAGGAGTACCTCGGCTTGGCCGTGGCGGTGTTCGAGGCGGGCCCGCAGGCGCGTTCGACGGAGACCTACCAGCGGTTCGGTGCGGCGTTCACCGCCGTCGAGGACGGACTGCCCGCCGTCGGCGACGCCCTGGAGCGGCACGCCGCCGAGGTGGGGCAGAAGATCAGTGAGGATCGGGCCGGAGCCACCCGCTCACTCACCCTCACCGGTACGGCGGCGGTCCTGCTGCTGCTCGGCTGCTGCTGGTTGGTCAACACGGGGATCAGCCGGACCCTGGCCGCCGTCGGCCGGGTGACCCGGGCGCTGGCCGCCGGGGACCTCACCGTCCGGGCCGGGGTGACCGACCGCGACGACCTGGGCCGGATGGCCGGCGACCTGGACACGGCCACCGCCTCGCTCGGCGACGTCGTTCACCGGGTCTCCGGGCTGGTGCGGACGCTGTCGGCGTCCGCCGGTGAGCTGTCCGAGGTGAGCGCCCGGCTGGAGAGCGGCGCCACCGACGCCTCCACAATGGCCGGCGACGCGTCCGCCACGACCGAACAGATCAACTCCGGCGCGCAGAGCATCGCCGCGGGGGCGGAGGAGATGTCCGCCTCCATCGGCGAGATCGCCAGCAGTGCCACGCAGGCCGCGGACGTGGCCCGGCGGGCGACCGGCGTGGCCGAGGCGACGAACGCCCAGGTCGCCGAGCTGGGGGCGGCGACCGCGGAGGTGGGCGAGGTCATCCGACTGATCACCTCCGTGGCGGAGCAGACCAACCTGCTGGCCCTCAACGCCACGATCGAGGCGGCCCGCGCCGGTGACCTGGGCAAGGGT
>DATMJT010000353.1:0-10894 GCA_035553735.1 Pilimelia sp. | reverse complement strand
GACGGGGAGAAGGCCCGGGTCTACCTGGCGTTCGACACCCGGGGGCTCCAGGCCCCCACGAAGGCGGAGCTCATCCTGACCAATGTGGACGCACCCGGCTGTGGCGCCGCGGTCGGCGCCGGCATCCAGGTCCGCCGGGTGACCGGCTTCTGGAGCCCGGCGACGCAGACCTGGGCCCCGCAGCCGGCCAGCAGCGGCACCGACGCGGTGCTGAGCCGGGAGGGCTCCCGGCTGGGCGGCTGCGGCAGCGGGCGGATGTTCTGGGAGGTCACCGGGATCGTGGCCCAGTGGGCCGCCGGCACGGGGCGGAACCACGGCCTGGTGCTCCAGTCGCCGGACGAACGCCCGGCGGCCAACTACCGGGTGTTCACCTCCGCCGAGAACACCGAGGGCCTGGGGCCGCCGCCGACCCTGACCGTGACCTCCGAGATCCCGACCACGCCGGGGGAGGGCGAGGACCCCGCCGATCCCGGGCCGGCGCCGGCTGACCTGTGGCCGGGCAGCGCGGAGCCCGAGACCGGATCGTGGATCACCCGCGGCGCGGACGTCACCGAGGATGGCCTGCTCACCGTGCGCAGCCACAGTGCCGGGCAGCGGATCGACCGCACCCAGCCCAACGAGAACGTGCTGGGGCCGAACTGGCGGTTCGAGCCCCTCGGCGGCATGCTCGGCAACCGGCTGAAGGACCACAGCGCCAACGGCTACGTGCAGGTCGCGCTCTCCATCGGCACCCAGTCGCTGCGCTTCGAGGCCGATCCGCGCCGCCCCGGCACCTTCGTCGGCGCCGACGGCGCCACCGTGGTCCGCAACGCCGACGGCAGCTTCACCCAGTCTGGCGGCGTCGACGGCCTGCGCTACGTGTGGCGCCAGGTCGGCGCCGAACTGCTCATCACCAGCATCGGCGACGCCGCCACCGGCACGGTCGTGGTCGCCTACGACGGCCACGGGCGGGTCGGCCGGATCTCCGCGCCGGCCTCGGCGCAGGAGGACTGCACGCTGCCGGACGCGCCGGGCTGCGCGTCCGCGGTCTTCGGTTACGCGGCGAGCACCACCGCGACCAGCTCCCGGTTCGGCGACGTGGCCGGGCAGCTGCGACAGATCGACCACCGCGTCGGCGCCGGGGCCCCGGTGACCGTGGTCCGTTACGCCTACGACCACCTCGGGCGGCTGCGCGAGGTGCGGGACCTGCGCCAGACTGACGGTGACGCGGTGCTGGTGTCCGCGTACACCTACGACACCCGCGGCAACATCACCCGGCTGGTCACCCCCGAGGAGGGGGCGTGGACGCTGACGTACGCCGCGCCGGGAAGGCTCTCCGGCGCGACGCGCGACCCGGCCGCCCTGGCGCTGCCGGCCCACTGCCGGTACGCCTCGCAGTACCTGCTCGGACGCAACGGCTGCTGGGCCGGTCCGGT
The DNA here is from genome assembly GCA_035553735.1 of Pilimelia sp. Taxonomy (GTDB): domain Bacteria; phylum Actinomycetota; class Actinomycetes; order Mycobacteriales; family Micromonosporaceae; genus DATMJT01. The sequence goes on along the minus strand of DATMJT010000353.1, from coordinate 9,479 downwards.
GCCGATGGAGTACGGCGGGCGGAGGATCCAGCCGTCCTGGAAACGCACGCCGACCCGCACCGCGGTCGTCGGCGTCACCCACGACCACTGCACGTACTCCCCGGACCGGCCGTCCGGTTTCGACTTCCGCAGCGCGTGTGACGCCCACGACTACGGCTACGGGATCATCTACCTCAGGACCCGGGAGTGGGACAGGTCCAAGAAGGCGGCCGTGGACGCGGTCTTCTACAGCCTGCTGCGCGACCACACCTGCCCCCGCTACCACATCCTGGTGCGGGCCGACTGCCGGTCGATCGCCTACACCTACTACACGATGGTCCGGCTGACCGGCGGCCTGAGCATGAAGTACCGCAGCCAGTACTGACCCGACCCGGGGCTCCCCGTCCGGCCCGACCTCCCGGACGGGGAGCCCCGCGCCGGCTCGTCCGCGGCGCGAAGCGACGCCTCCCACCGGCCCTACGATGGGTATCGACCGATGCCTGTGTCGGAGGGTGGTATGTCGCAGCTCAGTGTCGATCCGCCGCGACCGGGGCAGGCGGCCACGCCGGCCGAGTTCGTCGCCGCGCTGCGCGCGCTGCGGCTCTGGTCGGGTCTGACATTCCGGCAGCTGGCGGCCCGGGCCAGGGCGTCGGGCGACCACCTGGCGGTGAGCACCCTCGCCTCCGTGCTGGGCCGCTGCACCCTGCCCAGACGCGAGGTCGTCGCGGGTTTCGTCCGCGCCTGCGGCCTCGACGAGCGCGCCGTGGCGGCGTGGGTGGCCGCCCGCGACGCGCTGGTGGCCCGGTGCGGGCAGCCGGCCGACCCGGGCGCGCAGGCGGCCGGGCGCGAGCCCCCGGCACCGGGTGCCCGGCCGGCGCCCGTGGCGCCCAACATGCTGCCGCCGGACATCCCGGACTTCACCGGGCGCGCCGGTCACGTGCGGCTGCTGCGCGACCTGCTGACCGCGCCCCGGACCGGTGAGCACGGGTGCGGCGCACAGCCGGTCGCCGCCATCTCGGGCATGGGCGGCATCGGCAAGACCACGCTCGCCCTGCACGTCGCCCACCTGCTGGCCGGGGCGTACCCGGACGGTCAGCTCTGGGTCGACCTGCGCGACGCGGAGGGGTCCGCGCTGGACCCCGGCGACGTGCTCGCCCGGTTCCTGCGGGCGCTCGGCGTCGACGCCCGCGCCATCCCCGACGAGCGCAGCGAACGCGCCGAGGTGTACCGCACCCTGCTGGCCGACCGCCGGGTACTGGTGGTGCTGGACAACGCGGTCTCGGAGCGGCAGATCCGTCCCCTGCTGCCCGGCGCCCCGACCTGCGCCGTGGTGGTCACCAGCCGACCGCGGCTGACCGGTCTCGAGGGCGCCCGGCACGTCGAGCTGGAGCTGTTCTCCCCGGACGAGGCGATCGCGCTGCTGGCCCGCATCGCCGACGACGAGCGCGTGCGGTGCCACCCCGGCGCGGCCGCCGAGATCGCCGAGTACTGCGGCGGCCTGCCCCTGGCCGTACGGATCGCCGGGGCGCGCCTGGCCGCCCGCCCGGCCTGGCGTCCGACCCACCTGGCGGCGATGCTCGGCGACGAACGCCGGCGGCTGGACCGGCTGGCGACCGGCGATCTCGCCGTCCGGGCGTCGCTCGCGCTGAGCTACCGCGAACTCGACCCCGAGCCCCGGCGGCTGTTCCGGCTGCTCGCCCACATCGACGTTCCCGACTTCCCCGGCTGGCTGGCCGCGGCGGTGCTGGACCGCCCGTTCGAGGAGGCCGCCGAGCACCTGGAGACGCTGGTCGACGCGCAGCTGCTCGCCGTTGCCGGAACCGACGCGGCGGACCAGGTCCGGTACCGCTTCCACGACCTGGTCCGGCTGTTCGCCGTGGACTCGGCGGCGGCGGACGAGCCGCCGGAGGCCGTCGCGCAGGCCATCGTCCGCGGGCTCGGCGGGTGGGTCACGCTCGCCGAGCGCATGGTCCCGGCCATTCCGGGCCCGTGCTTCGCCCTCATCGCCAGCCCCGCGCCGCGCCCGGTGTTCGACTGGGCGCGGGAGTACGCGTGCGGCGTCGACGCGCTGGACTGGTTCGACGCCGAACGCGCCGCGCTGGTCTCCGCCGCCCGCCAAGCCTGCCGGCTCGACCTGTCCGACCTGGCCTTCGACCTCGCCGGCTGCCTGGAGAAGTACTTCGACCTGCGCGGCATGTACGGGGACTGGGCCAGCCTCAACACCGAGGTGATGGCGGTCTGCCGGCGGGCCGGAAACCTGCTCGGCGAGGCGGTCATGCTCCGCGGCCTGATCGACGTCCGGACCTGGAGCGCCGACTCCGGAGACGGCGCCGCGATGGCCCGGCTGCACGCCGACTCCTTCCGGCTGCTGGAGATGTTCGGCGCCCTCGGCCACGACCGGGGCAGCGCGGACGCGGCCGTGATGTGCTCCTGGGCGCTGACGGCGGCCGGGTCGTACCCCGACGCCGTCGCGATGGCCGACCGGGCGCTGCGGCTCGCGGCGGGGTCGGGCCACCTCGGAGGCGAGGCGCGCGCCCAGTTGGCGCTGGCCCTGGCCGCGTTCGAACAGGGGCGGTTCGACGCGGCGGCCGTCCACACGGCCGCCGCGCTCGAGCGGGCGCGGCGACTGGGCAACCCGCGCTGGGAGGCGACCGCGCTGCAGTTCTCCGGGATCGCCCACCGGGAGCTGGGCGACCTGGACGAGAGCCACCGGCTGCTCACGGAGTCGCTGGTGATCTCCCGGGCCTACCGGGACGACTACACCGCCGCGCTGGCCCTGCTGGCCCTGGCCCAGCTGCACGTCAGGCGGGGCGACCCCGGAGCGCGGGAGGCGGCCGAGCAGGCGCTGGCGCTCAGCCGCGAGTACCACATGGCGCACCACCTGGCCGAGGCGCTGCAGCTGCTGGGCGAGATCGAGCTGGCCGAGGGGTGCCCGGCCCGCGCCGTGCCGTACCTGGAGGAGTCCCTGTCGCTGTGGCGTACCCGCGGCTGGCACTCCTTCCAGGCCGCGACGTTGACCAGCCTCGGCCGGGCCCTGCGGGAGGCCGATCCCGCAGCCGCGCGGGAGGCGTTCCGGGAGGCGCACGCCATGTTCACCCGGCTCGGCAGGACGGACCGGGCCGCCGCCCTGGAGCCGCTGCTCGGCGCCACGGCCGCCGATCGCCGAGCTGACCCGGCCCGCCGGCCCGCCGGCCGCTGAGCCCGGCCCGCCGACCGCTGAGCCCGGCCCGCCGACCCGCCGAGCTGATCCGGCCCGCGGTGAGCGACGGGCGGCCGGGGGGTAAGTTGCCCCGTATGAGCCTTGATCGTCCGATCCCACCGGACCCGTACGACCTACTCCCGCCGGTGCCGTCGTTCACGCTGGCCAGCGACGACCTGCGCGACGGCAACCCCATGGACGTCCGGCACGCCGACGCCGGCGTGGGCGGGGACAACCTCTCGCCGCAGCTGTCCTGGTCCGGCTTTCCCGACGCCACGCGCGGGTTCGCGGTGACCTGTCTGGACCCGGACGCGCCCACCGGCAGCGGCTTCTGGCACTGGTCGCTGGTCAACGTCCCGGTCGGCGCCACGTCGCTGGCGCGCGGCGCCGGCACCGCCGACCGCGACCTGCCGTCGGGCGCGTTCAGCGTGCGCAACGACTGGGGCAGGCACGGGTACGACGGCGCCGCGCCGCCGGCCGGGGACCGCCCGCACCGGTACATCTTCGCCGTGCACGCCCTGGACGTGGCTCGCCTCGACCTCACGCCGGACGCGACCCCGGCCCTGGTGGGTTTCAACCTGGTGTTCCATACGCTGGCCCGCGCGACCCTGCGGGTCACCTACCAGGTCTGAACCGGCGTCCGGAGCCCGCCGGGCGCCCAGCGCACGGCGCCCGGTGGGCTCCGGACGCCGGGCGGCCGCGGTGGTCGCGCCGGCTCGGCGGTGCGCGCGCCGTCAGCGAGCGGCGCCCAGCACCCGGGCGACCTCGACGCGGGAGCGGACGTCGAGCTTGGCGAACACCTTCGCAAGGTGCGCCTCGACCGTCTTCGGGCTCAGGTGCAGCCGCCGCGCGATCTCCTTGTTGGTCAGTCCCGTCGCGACCAGCCGGGCCACCTCGAGTTCGCGCTCCGACAGCGTCCCGACGGCGCCGCCGGGGCCCGCGCCCGGGCGGGGCGCCTGTGCGCCGAGTCGGACCTCGGCGCGGGCGATCTCGCTGGACAACCACGCCGCGGCAGACGCCTGACAGGCCGACTTGGCCCGGCCGAGCAGCCGCCGCGCCTGCGGGAGGTCACCGGTCGCCGCACGCGCCCGGGACTCGACGTAGCGCGCCACGGCGGCGTCCAGCGGCGCGCCCGCCTTCGTGAGCTCGCGCACCGCGGCGTCGGCCTCGGCCGCCGCCTCGGTCGGCTCGTCGAGCGCGGCCAGCACCCGGGCGTGCGCGAGGTGGGCGAGCCCGAGATGCCAGGGCGAGTCCAGGGCCCGCGCGGCCCGCACCGCCGCGGCGGCCAGCTGGCGGGCCTGCGCCGCGGCGCCCTGGTGTGCCCTGGCCACGGCGAGCAGGCCGCTGGCCCGGGCGGTGTGCAGCGCGGTCACGCCGCCGGCCGGCGCGTCGGCGCGCTCCTGGAGCAGGTCGACGCACGCCTGCCACCGACCGGCCTCGAGGTGGACCGCCGCGATGGCCGTCACCGCCAGCTCGGCCCACCACCGGGATGCCGGCAGGCCGTCGGTGACCAGCAGCTCGGCGTGTTCGAGCGCCGTCACCGGCCCGTGTTTCCAGAGCACGGCGGGCAGCGCGGTCGCGCGGGCCATGGCGAGGGTCTCCGGGCTGCCGATGAGCAGGGACACCTCCGTGGCGTCGTCGGCATGCCGCAGAGCGCGGTCGACCCGTCCCTGCCGCACCGCGCACGCGGCGTCCACGATGAACACGTACGGCAGCACGGTCGTGCGGCCGCTGCCGCGGGCGATGTCCGCGGCCCGCCGCACGTGCCGTTGCGCCTCGGCGTACCGCCCGAGATGCAGCTCCGCCCAGGCCAGCGGGGGCAGCAGGTGCAGGTGTTCCCGCAGCTCCGTATCGGTCAGCCCGTCCACCGTCGGGACGGCGTGCGCGAGCTGGCGCCGGGCCTCGCCCGCGTCACCGCCGTGCAGCGCGGCGACCGCGGCCAGGGTCGCCCCGGCTGCCTGCTGGCCGCGGTCCCGCCGCCGCCGGCCGTCCTCTACCGCGGCGCGCGCCACCCGGGCGCACTCCGCCAGTTCGTTGCCGAGCAGGTGTGCCCCGGCCAGCTCGACCAGCAGCGGCCCGACGGACTCGTCGCGCTCCGCGCTGCGGCTGGCGACCTCGCGTTGCAGCGCGGCCTTCGACTCGTCCAGGCGGCCGAGCAGGCGCTCGGTCACCACCCGGTACCTGACCGCCTCGTCATGGTGGGCCGCCGAGAGCCCGAGGACCTGATGGATGATCTCCCGGCTCTCGACCAGCCCGCCGCTGAGATTCAGCGCCCGGGCCAGCATCAGCAGCAGACCGGCCCGGTGCTCGGCCGTCTCCTCGTGCTCCGGCAGGCAGGTCAGCGCGAGGCGCAGCCAGTGCGCGGCGGCCGCGGGCGCGGTGCCCAGGGCCTCGGTGGCCGCGGCAACCAACGTCTCGGCGGCATCCAGGTCGCCGAAGCTGGCCACCGCGGCGGCGTGATGCGCCCGCACCGTCACCGGAGCGCCGCGGAGCCGCAGATAGTCCTCCACCCGGCGGTGTACGTGAATCCTCCAGGCCGGACCGGCGGCCTGGTAGGCAGCCGCCCGAAGCAGCGGATGGCGCAAGGAGAAGCGCGAGGCGGCGCAGCGCACGACGTCGCGCGCCACGAGGTCATCGACCGCCCTGGCGACCTCCGCCTCCGGCCGCTGCATGACGTGTACGAGCATGTCGAGGTGGATGGGGTCACCGACGACGGCGATCACGCGCGCGACCGTGGCGTGTGTCTCGTCCAGCGCGTCCAGCTCCATGCTGAGCAGGCACCGGAGGGACGAGGGCAGTGGCGCGGGCTCGGCCGGGGCGGCCGGGGTCAGGGCGGTGAGCGCGGCGTCGTCGGCTCGCGCCAGCATCTCCAGATACAGCGGATTGCCGCCGCTGAGCTGGTACAGCCGCGCCCGTCGCTGCGGCGTCTCGTCGGGGTACAGCAGGTCCACGTCGGCGGGGTGCAGCGGGGCCAGGGAGAGCCGGGTGGCGCGGCACCGGGTCTGTGCCAACGCGCGCGCCAGCTTGGGCGGCAGCTGTCCGGTGCGGTGGGCGATCGCCGTCAGCAGGCGGGGCTGCAGGGGGGCACGCAGCAGCTGGCCGAGCAGATCCGCCGACGCGTCGTCGGCCCACTGCACGTCGTCGAAGGTCAGCACCGCCCCGGACGGGCGTACCAGGCCGGACAACAACCCCCGCAGGGTCCGGTGCAGCCGATAGCGTTCTGCGCCGGTGGCCCCGGCCCGGGCCGCCGCGCCGGGGGCGGACAGGACGACCCCGAGCGCCGCCCGCGCGCCGTCGTCGAGACCGTCGGTGGCACAGTCGCCGAACACCCCGGTGAACAGGCCGAACGGCACGTGGCGCTCGTACTCGGTGGCGTGCCCCACGCGGGCGTCGATGTCGCGCGCCCGGGACAGTCTGATCAGTTCGTCGAGGAGCCGGGTCTTGCCCATTCCAGGATCTCCCTCGATCTGGAGTACCTGGGGGACCGGCGCCGGGCGGCGCAGCCGGGCAAGCGCGTCCTCCAGCGCCCGCAACTCACCGCTCCGGCCGACGAGGGGCGAGCCGAGAAGCTCCGGGTCCGGGTCTCCGCCGATGCGTCCCATGACTGCACGGTAGCGGGGTAGAGGCGACTCGCGGTCGCCCCGACGGCCCATTGACCCGCCCGGCAGCCGGTGGTCCACTGTGCCGCGAGCGCCGGCCGACGGTGGTGAGCTGGCACTCGCGTGATCTATTGTGGTCGGCGCGGTCGGCGCGGTCGGCGCGGTCGGCGCGGATTGGGCGGCCGGTGGTGGTCGTCGGGGAACCGGGCGGCCGGGCCAGCGTGCCCCGGTCGCGTGGCGCGGCACGAGGCGGCCGCGCCGTGACGTCGAGGCGAGCGCAGTGCCCACCATGGACGCCGGGCCCGGACCGCCCCGCGAGACGCACCCGAGGGCTCGCGGTGCATTCCCCGCGGCCGCGCCGCGGTCGCGCGCCGCTGCCGCACTAGCCGATGGCGATGCTGCCCTCCGGTGACCGGGCGCAGGTGACCGTACGCGCGGCCGTGGTCGCCGCCGCGGTCAGGCAACGCCCCAGGACGGCGTGGCCGGCGCGGGTCGGGTGCCAGGACTCCTGGCAGGTCTGGTAATACGACAGGCAGGTGTTGCCGAGGCGCTGGATGGCGAACTTGTCGTACCCGGACAGGTCCGTCACGACCACCCCGGTGGGGCCGTCCTGCAACCGGATCGGCGTGGCCAGCGCGGCACCGGGGCCGGCGGCCGTCTCGCACAGCCGGGCCCCGTCGAAGGCGTGCTGCACGTTGAGATACACCAGGTCCGCCGCCGGGAACTCGGCGGCCAGGGTGGTCCGTACCGCCTGCACCATGCCGCCGAGGCGGTCCGAGAACCAGTGGCCCGCGGCCAGGCTCGCGCGGTGGGCCGGGCACCCGCCGGCGTACCGCTCGGCCCCCAGCGCCCGGAACTTGTCCCGGCTGTCGTCGCGGCCGTCCTCGGTGTGGTAGACGGGGTGGTAGTCCAACGGCAGCGGGTTGGTGTAGTCCTGGAAGACCACCCGGTGCCGGCCGTCCGCGTCCACCTCCGCCAGGGTCCGCAGGAGCTGGCGGGCCGCGGCGGTCGTCTCGGCGGCGGCGGCGTCCAGCGCGGCCGGCGTCGCCAGGTCGCTCGTCGTGCAGGGTGCCTGCTTGACCGGGCCGTTGAGCAGCGCCCAGAACTCCCACCAGCCGGTCCAGGCGTCGGCGATGAACTGGTTCACGCAGGTCGACGTGGCGTTGCCGAAGGTGAAGTGGCTGTTGTTGGAGCCTATGCCCACCAGCACCAGGTCGATGTCGTGGCTCTGGGCCACCGTGCGGAGCTGCTGGAGCTGCGACGGCACCAGTCGGCCCTTGGGCCGGCTCGCCGAGGCGTTGACGATGTCGTGCGGCTGCGCCCCGGAGCAGGCCAGGTTGATCCGGGCCTGGATGCCCGGCAGGTCGGCCTGGTGCAGGGAGGCGTTGGCGGAGCGGTGACAGAAGAACGCGTTGCCGTTGTCCGCCGACCAGCCGGGGAAGTGCTGGCGGACGCCGTTGGCATCCATCACGGGCTGGTACGCGCCAGCGCCCTCACCGCTGACGAAGCTGTCCCCGATCGCCACCGCGGCGGTGGGCAGCGACGCGGGGGTGGCGCGCGCGGTGGCCGGCGGACTCAGTAGGCCGGTGGCCGCACCGCACACGAGTACGAGTGCGAGTGGAATACGGGACAGAGGCCGCATGGCTCTCCCTCTGGATCGTATGGGTGTGGCGTCGGCGCCGCCCCCGGTCGACCCGTCGAGGTGGCGGATCGGACGGGCCGGCTCTGCGCCGGTCGATGTACGCCGGGTGCCTCGGACTGGTCGCGCCGACGGCGGTGCGACGCCGTCGGGCGCGGGTCGTGACGCGACCGCCGAGCCGGGTGCGCGGCCGGCACGGCCACGCACCCGGCGCTCGGTCGCCGGCCGGGGTCAGCTCTGGTACTGCTGGATGTCCAGGGCGGTCGTCGCGGCGGCGACATTCGCCGGCACCGCGGCGTTCCAGGTCTCCACCCGGTGGTTCGGGGCGTTGGGCTCGGCGCGGCCAGCGACGCCCCAGCAGTGCTCCGGCGAGGAGCCGATCACGGTGTTCGCGCTGTTGCGGTACAGCACCTTCACGCAGCCGGTGAAGCCGCTCAGGTCACCGCCGTCGAGCGTCGTGACGCCGTAGAGCGTGGTGCCCTCCAGCGTGACGCTCGTGTGCATCCACTGCGCCCACTTCCTCGACAGGAACTTCCTCTTGATGCCGGTGAACTTCTCGGCGCTGAGGGTGGCGCTCGCCGCGGCCGTCGACGTGGGGGCGGTGGCCGACGCCGGCGCGGCCGACGCCACGACCGGCGCCGCCGCGCCGACCAGCCCGGCCGCGATGAGGCCGACCGTCGCCATGCGCAGGATCTTCGTCTGCAGGCTCACTGGGGTGATCCTTTCTCGGTGGGATGTGCCACTGCAGCGTGCCGCGACGCCCCCGCCGCTAACATCGGGACAATCCCTCACGGCATCCCTCGAAGGTGTTTCCTGGGGTCCCGATGACCACCCGACGGGTTGATCACGGTCGGCTCACTGCGGCCCTGGCACCGCGCGGGGGGAGCCGGGGGTGAACGGCAGCGTGATGCCGGTGGGCGCCGTCGGCCCACCGGCAGCCGCACGAGCCGTCGCGGCCCCGTACCGCCGCAGTGGCGCGGGTCGGCCCGCCTCGGCCGGCCCGCCTCGGTGCCGGCCTGCCGCACGACCGCCCACCTGCCCGACCCGCGAAGCGGAGCACACC
>DATMJT010000352.1:0-3241 GCA_035553735.1 Pilimelia sp. | reverse complement strand
CGCGGCGGTGCGGCGGGGGGCGGTGGTGCTGCTGTCACGGGGCCACGTCCTCTACGTGCACGCGGATGGCGGTGGCCGCCTGGTCGGCGCGCTGCGCCGCCTCGGCGGGGGTGGTGCCGATGGTCATGACCTCGCCGATGCGGTCCCAGGAGGAGCGCAGGGCGTTGACGTGGTCGCCGGGGGCGACGGTGACGGCGGCGCGCAGGACGCCCGGGCGGGCGGCGGCGTCCGCCACCCCGGCGACGTCACGCACGACGCCGGGGGTGTCGGCGGCGAGAAATCGGATGGCGCTGGCCATGGCGGCGCGCGGGGTGAGCGCGGGCGGCGACCCGGCGAGCAGCGCGACGAGGTGGCGGATGAGTTCGCCGCCGTAGGCGGCGTCGATGAGGAAGACGATGGAGTCGCCGGGGATGCGGCCGGCGCACTCGACGAGGGTGGGCCCGGCCTGGTCGACCATGAATTCGGCGTGCAGGACGCCGGTGTCGTAGCCGATGGCGGCGACGAGGGCGGCCAGGGCGGCGGTGAGGCCGTCGCGGTCGGCGGCCGGCAGGTCGGCGGGGACGACGTGGCCGAGTTCGACCGGGTGGCGGCCGCCGGCGGTGAGCTTGCCGGTGACGTTGCTGAACAGGACCTCACCGCCGCGCACCAGCGCCTCGACGCTGTACTCGCGGCCGTGCAGGCGGCGTTCGGCGAGGTAGCGCCAGGGCAGCGGGGTGTCGGGCAGCATGAGGTGGTCCTGGGCGTCGACGGTGAGCGCCCAGGCGGCGTGCAGGTCGTCGCCGGGTTCGAGCAGCTGGACCCCGAGCGAGGCGTGCCGGTTGGCGGGCTTGAGCACGACGGGGCCACCGGCGGCGAAGGCCGCCACGTCGGCGGGGCCGAAGACCTCCGTCCACTCCGGGCCGCGCAGACCGGCGGCCTGGGCGGCGGCGCGCAGGCGCAGCTTGTCGGTGAGCGCCTCGGCGGCGGTCACGCCGGCGCCGGGCAGCTTCCAGCGGTGAGCGAGGGTGGCGGCGCCGAGGACGCCGTACTCCAGACCGGGGATGACGAACGAGACGGGCGCCCCGGCAAGGTACTCCTCGACCGGGCCGACGTAGGCGTCGCCGCGGTGGTACGGGGCCTCGATGACGGCGTCCACGCAGGGCAGCTTCGCCACGTCGGCGTGCACGTCGCGCTTTCGGACGATGTCGGGATCCTCGACCACCACGACGCTGCGCGGGGGCAGGAACCGGTCCAGCTGGTGGAGCAGGAGCTTGCCGTAGCCGACCATGACGGCGCGGCCCGGCGGCAGGGTGGGGTACATCGGGCCTCCTACGCGGGCTTGAGCAGCAGGTCGAAGCGGTCGATGCCGGCGATGAAGTTGGACGGGCGGCGCACCAGCTCCGACCGCGCCTCGATCCCGGCGACGTGGGTGAGCAGCTCGGTGAACAGGGTGCGCATCTCCAGCCGGGCCAGCACGGCGCCGAGGCAGAAGTGCGGCCCGACGGTGAAGGACAGGTGGTTGTTGGGGTCGCGGTCGACGCGGAACTCGTCGGGGTCGGCGAAGACGGCCGGGTCCCGGTTGGCCGCCGACAGCCACACGCACACGGTGTCGCCGGTGTCGAGCCGGGTGCCGCCGAGGGTGGTCGGGGCCGTCACGGTGCGGATGAGGTGCATGGCGGGGGTGTCGTAGCGCAGCACCTCCTCGATCATCGGAGCGACGCGGGTGTGGTCGGCACGCAGGTGGTCCCACGCGCCCGGCCGGGCGGCGAGGCGGGACAGCCCGGCGGCGACGGCGTTCTTGGTGGTCTCGTAGCCGCCGATGGCCAGGTTGAGGCAGTTGAGCAGGACCTCGTCGGCGGTGAGCCGGGCGCCGTCGAGTTCGACCTCGATGAGGCGGCGGACCATGCCGGCGGGGTCGAGGCGGTGCGGCCGGTCGATGATGTCGACGAAGTACATCAGCAGGCCGTTGTTGGCGGTCTCGGAGATGCGCCGCCGCTGGGCCAGGGTGGGCGCCGCGGCACCGGGACCCTCGGTGCCGGTGATGGCCTGGCTGGCCAGGGCCGCCACCTCGGCCTGGTCCTCGACGGGGATGCCGAGGATGGAGCCGATGGTCAGGCGGGGCATCGGGGCGGTCAGCGCGGCGACGGCGTCGATCTCCCGGGCGGCGACGGCGGCGGCCACCAGGCGGCGGGCGTGCTCCTGGATGGGCGCGGTGAGGGTGTGCACGAACTGCGGGGTGATGACCGCGGTGACGAGTTTGCGCAGCCGGGTGTGGCGGGGCTGGTCGGTCAACTCGATCATGAGACCGGCGGCCGGGTCCCGCGTGCCGAGGGTGCTGTCGAGGGTCATGCCCCACTCGGAGGAGTACGTGCGCACGTCGCGCAGCACGGTGCGGGCGTGGTCGTGGCGGGTGACCGAGTAGAAGCCCGGGGCGTCGGGACGCTCCTGACGGTGCAGGGTGTCGCGGGCGCGCATGGCCGCCCAGGCGGCGTAGGGCGGCTCGGGCACGAAGGTGGCCGGCGCGCTCAGGTCGACCAGGGTCGGATCGGCCAGAACCGGACCGGCCAGGGCCGGATCGGTGCGGGTCGGGTTGACGGCCGCGGTGGCGGCGGCGGAGTCACTCATCGCCCAGCGCCTCCCCCACGAGTTCGGCGACCTTGGCGGGGCGGGTGCGGGTGAAGTAGTGGCCGCCGCCGCCCACCTCGCGCAGCTGGACTCCGGCGGCGAAGAGCTTCCAGTCCTGGTAGGAGTCCCGGTACCCGACGGTGACCGGGTCGTCGTCGGCGAACACGGCGGTGGTGGGCACGGCCAGCGGCGGCGCGGCGCCGGGTTCGGCACCGGCCAGGTAGTACTCGTTGGCGCTCACCGAGTCGTGGCGGAAGGTGCGCACGAGCAGGTCGGCGTAGCCGGGGCCGAGTTCGTCGAAGCCGGTGAAGCCGGTCTCGACGGTCAGCCAGTGGGTGATGTCCTCGTACGACATGCCGGCGACGTAGGCGATGCTCTCGCGCAGCGCGTCCGGGGCGTAGAGCAGTTTGGCGCCGATGAACAGGTGCGCCGGCGGGTGGCCCTGCGCGGTGAGCAGCCGGGCGACCTCGATGGCGATGGCCGAGCCGACGCAGTGTCCCCACAGGACGACCCGGCCGCGGGGCTGCCCGGCCACGACCCGCATCGCGGACAGGGAGTTGCCGCCGCGTTCGAAGAAGTCGTCGCCGGCGGCGATGGTGTCCGGGTCGATGCCGAGGACCTCCGCCCAGACCGCGGC
>DATMJT010000351.1:0-8265 GCA_035553735.1 Pilimelia sp. | reverse complement strand
GCGAGGGGCTGAGCGTGGGGGAGCGCCAGCTCGTGGCGCTGGCCCGCGCGTACGTGGCGGACCCGGACCTGCTGGTGCTGGACGAGGCGACCAGCGCGGTGGATCCGGCCACCGAGGTGCGGTTGCAGCGCACCCTGGACGCGGTGACCCGGGGCCGGACCACGGTGGTCATCGCGCACCGGCTGTCCACCGCCCAGGCGGCGGACGAGGTGATCGTGATGGACGCGGGGCGGATCGTCCAGCGCGGGCCGCACGCCGCCCTGGTGGCCGAGCCGGACTCCGTCTACGGCCGGCTGTACGCCTCCTGGCTGGAGCAGACCCGCTGACCGTCCCGCCGACCGGCAGCGGCGGTTGACCGTTGACGCCGCGCCCGGCGTGGCGCTCCTGACGACCTGTACGACGGTGGGCGACGGCTCATCGAAGGAGCGAGGCGAGGTGGCGTAGTTCGTCCAGGTACTCCGCCACGGCCGGTGCCTCGCCGAAGGACCGCCGCAGAACCTGGGCCAGTTCCTCCGTGTGGAGCAGAAGCGACGGCAGCGATCGCCGCGCGCCGGTGATCGCCCGCCGCCCGTGCGCGACCGCGGCCTCGACGTCCCGTGCGCGAGCTGCCACCACGCCCAGCGTCACGTGTGCCTCGGCCACCCGCATCGGCTTGCGTACGGCGCCGTCCGGACCGGTCGAGGCTCGGATCACCTCGTGCGCGTACGCATCAGCGAGCCGGTCCTGGCCGACATGCCGGTAGACGTCCATCGTGTAGAAGTCGAACTTGGGTGGGTCGATCACGAAGTGGTTTTCCGGGTTGTCCGGGCGACCGAGTGACTCGAGAATCGCCCGTCCCCGGTCGAGAGCGACCTCGACCTCGCGCCGGTCTCCGATGCGCGCCCATGCCTTGGCCTGGTGAGCAGCGAGCTGGACGGCAACGCTGTGCTCCGTACCTGCCGCCGTCAACCCGGCCGCCGCCGCATGGATCACCTGCGCATAGCGCCCATGGGTGAGCGCGAACCAGCAGGCCATCTCGTGGGCCCAGCCGACGACATCGGCCTTTCCCGCCTCCTCGCCGAGGGAGAGCGCGGCCCGGCGGGTGGCCTCGGCCGCGGCAGAGCGACCGAGGTCGTACTCGACACACCCCACGAGCAGTGCCACCTGCCCCGCGAGCGCCAGGACCTCTCGATGCTGGGCCAGGGTGAGCCGGCGGCCGAGTACGGAAATGAGGCGCCGCAGCCATGTGCGTCCGTCGACCAGGAGGCCCTCGGCCGGGACGTGGGAGTAGTCGGAGCCAAGCCGGTTGGCCGTGACCGTAAGCGCGTCGAGGGTGCCGGCGGACAGGTCGGAGGCCCGCATGCGCGAGACGATTTCGAGGGTGTCCATGCCGGCGGTCGGGGCATCGGCATCCGCGTCCGGATGCGTCGTACGAGGGAAGAGGGCCTCGGTAGCGGTGCCGAACGCCTTGGCGATCAGCGGCCGGTAGAAGTCGTCGGGCTTCGCATCACCGGCCTCCCACCGCTTCCAGTTGCGGAGCAGGCTCGGCGCACCGGGTAGGGAAACGCCGGCGTGGGCGCGGAGGGCTTCGGTGGCCGTGGCCTGCGACCAGCCTCGGGCGGTACGTTCCGCTCGAATTCGGCGCGCCCATGGCGGGCAACCGTCGATCGAAGCGTGCTCTCCGCCCATCCGTCGACTGTTCCCTTCCGCGATGCCGTCGGTGTAGGTGACACCCGGAGATGTCCCCATGGTGCCACCTGTTCCGTCGAGGCGGTGTCGGGTCTGCTGTGTGCATGATGACGAGGCGGCAGGCTGGCGCACCCTCGACGCGGACGGCGGTGCCGGAATATCGGAGCGGGGCAGGAGCGGCGGAGCCGCGGGCTTGGTCATTCTCGCTGGTGCTGGACGGTGGTGTCGCCGCGTGGCAGGCGGCGGCATTGCGGCCGGTGATGCACCTCCTGGATGACGGCGCTGGCGCCGTCACGCGGGTCCGCCTCGTCTGCCGCGCGTCCACCCTGGCTGAGGCCGTCGAGGCCGGCGTGCGTGCCGTCGAGCGCAAGGGATTGACCGCGATCCGGCTCAACGCCGAGGACTGGGTTACCCTCGCCGATGTCGCGGCACGAGTCGGCCGGTCCCGCGAGACGGTGCGCTTGTGGGCCACGGGCCGGTTGGGTCCGGGAGGCTTCCCCTCGCCGCTCACCCCTGGCCGGGGCACCGTCTTCTACAGCTGGGCCGAGGTGCTGGCGTGGCTGTGTCGGCACGGGCGGATCGACGGGCTGGAGGAGGAGCCGCTCCTCGCGGCTGTCAGCCTCGCGCTCCAGCTTCGAACCTTGACCTCCCGGCTGGTGAGCGCGCCATCCGCCCAGTGCGTCCGGCGTCTTGCGCTGCTGCCGATGTCGGCCGGCTGAGGCCGGATGAGAGCGACGTTGCGTGTGCGATGGCAAGCGCACCCTCACCTACGTTCCCAGCGGCGGCGCGGCGAGCCGGGGCTCGACGTCGGGGAACGAGCCGTCCCCGAACAGCACCCGCGCCGCCAGGGCCTGTCCGGCGCGACCGCGCAGCGCGGCCACCGCCGCCTCGGCCGCGGCGGGGGACCGGATGCCGGCGAACACCCGGCGAAGCAGCAGCCGGCCGCGGAACCGGCTCCGCAGCGACCGCCCGTCGTAGCGACGCAGTACGGCCGGGTCGCCGGTGCGCAGGTACTCGGCGGTGACGGCCGCGGCCAGCTCGGACATGCGCAGGCAGGGGTCCAGCCCGCCGGCGGTCAGCGGCGACACGGCGCCCGCGGCGTCCCCGACCAGCAGCCCGCCCGGGCATGCCAGCCGGCGCAGCACCCCACCGACCGGGATCGGACCGCCCCGGCGCTCGACCGGCCCGGCCGGCGCGGCGCGGCCGGGGGCGTCCGCGGCGAAGGCGTCGAGCAGATGGCGGACGCCGGTGCGCATCGCGGCCGGGTACCCGGCGACGCCGACATGCGCGTGCCGGCCGTCGTCGATGACCCAGCCGAGGTAGCCCGGGGCGATGCGGGGGTCCAGCACGCAGTGGAACGCCGGGGCGGTGGTGCCCGACGCGATCGGGTGGACCAGCTCGGCGCCGACGAGGAAGCGCCGGTTGACGTCCAGCCCGAGATCGCGGGCCACGCGGGAGCGGGCGCCGTCGGCACCGACGACGAACCGGGCGGCCACCGGCTCGGCGCCGACCAGGCGCACCAGCGTCGGGGACGCACCGACGTGCGCGGACGCGCCGGCCTGCGCGCCGGCCTGCGCAACCCCGGCGTACCGTACGCCCAGTCCGACCCGGGCCCCGGCCGACTCCGCCGCGCGGTGCGCGAATGCGTAGACGGCCGCCATGTCGGCCACGCGGTACTCGTCCCGGTCGCTGGTGAGCCGGATCGGCGAGCGCCGCGACGGCGGATACAGCAGCACGTCGCGGACCCCGGGCCCGAGCAGGTCGTCGGGCAGGTCGAAGTCCTCGAGGGTGCGGCGTACGAAGATCCCCGTGGTGCGGATACCCGCCGACAGCGACCTGCGGCGGTCGACCACCATCACGTCCAGCCCCCGCCCCGCGAGCAGGCGGGCGGTGTGCAGGCCCGCCAGGCCCGCCCCCACAACGAGTACATCCACTGTCCGCACAACGTGCGACGGTAGGCGCGGTCGGCGTCCTGGGCGGCCGTCCGCACGGTACCCGCCCCGGACCTGCACACCATCGCCACATTCGGCGCACGCTCGGGCGTCCAGCGGCGGAACCTCCGGGCCGAGCTCGTGGCGTCGGCGTGCAGGCTGGTCCGCCAGGATTCACCCAGGCAGGTCGCCGGTGAGGTAGCGCTGGATGGTGGGGCCGACCGCGGCCACCACCGTCTCCGGCGGCGCCGAGGCCAGGGGCTCCAGCTTGATGATGTAGCGCATCATGGCCAGCCCGCTCATCTGCGTGGCGGCCAGCGCGGCGCGCATCGGCGCGTCCGGCGTGCCGTCGAGGTCCAGCATGCGCAGCAGCCGGCGCAGGACCTGAGTGGTCAGGAACTCGCGCAGCAGCCGGGCGCGCAGCTCGCTGCTCATGGCGGAGCGCAGCAGCGCGGCCCCGGCGCTGCCGACCGGGGAGTCCCACACCTGCAGGAACGTGCGCACCAGCCGCTCGCCGGCCTCCGCCCGGCCGCCGGCGGCGATCCTGGGCAGCAGCTCTCCCGGGTTGACCGGCAGCTGGATCGTGGCGAAGAACAGCTGCTCCTTGGTGCCGAAGTAGTGGTGCACGAGGGCGGGGTCCACCTCGGCGCGGGCGGCGATGTTGCGGATGGAGGCGCTGTCGTAGCCGCGCTCGGCGAAGGCGTCGCGCGCGGCGCCGAGGATGGCCTCCCGCGTGTCCGGGTTGCCGGGCCGCCGCCCCGTCCGCCGTGCCATCCCGCACCCTCCCGCTGTCGCGCCTGCCGCCCGCCGTCGCCCGGTCCTTCGGTCCGGTCATCCGGGGCCGCGCCGGGCGCCGCCCGCCGCGGTGCCCGGCGCGGCCGCGCACTCCGGTCGCCGGCGCGCTCGCCGGGCGCTCAGCCGCTGCGGCGGCGCAGCGTGGCCGCGGCGAGCACCAGCGCCACGATGACCGCCCCGGCCACGATGGCCAGGTCCCGCCACATGGTGCCGGAGGGCTCGGTGTGCCGGCCCACCTCGGTCAGCGCCTCGACCGCGTAGGACAGCGGCAGCACGTCGCTGATCGCCTGGAGCCAGCCGGCCATCTCGTTCCGCGGCACGAACAGCCCGCACAGCAGGACCTGCGGGATCACCACGACCGGCATGAACTGTACGGCCTGGAACTCGGTCTGCGCGAAGGCGCTGCAGAACAGCCCGAGTGCCACGCCGAGCACCGCGTTGGTCACGGCGATCAGCACCACCAGCCCGCCGGAGCCGGCGGTGTCGAGGTCGAACAGCCAGTACGCCACCCCGGCGGCCACGGCGGCCTGCACCGCCGCCGCCAGGCCGAAGGCGATGCCGTAGCCGAACAGCAGGTCCAGCTTGCCCAGCGGCGTGGTGAGCAGCCGCTCCAGCGTGCCGGTGGTGCGCTCGCGCAGCATGGCGATGCTGGTCACCAGGAACATGATGGTGAACGGGAAGATGCCCAGCATGATCAGCGCGATGCGGTCGAAGGTGGCCTCCGACGCGTCGAACATGAAGTAGAGCAGGCTGAGCAGCAGCACCGGCACGACCACGAGCAGGCCGACGGTGCGCCGGTCGTGCCGCAGCTGACGCAGGATGCGTCCCGTGGTGGCCACCAGGATCCGTGCGGACATCAGCGCGCCTCCGTCGTCTCGTGGCTGCGGATCAGCCGCAGGAATGCCTCGTCCATGTCGTCGGTGCCGGCGGACGCGCGGATCGCCTCCGGGGTGTCGTCGGCGATCAGCCGCCCGTCGCGGATCAGCAGCAGCCGGTCGCAGCGGCGGGCCTCGTCCATCACGTGGCTGGAGACGAGCACGGTGGTGCCCGCGGCGGCCAGGGCGTGGAACTGCCGCCACAGCTCCTCGCGCAGCACGGGGTCCTGGCCGACGGTGGGCTCGTCCAGCACCAGCAGCCGGGGGCGGCCGAGGATCGCGCAGGCCAGGGACGCGCGGCTGCGCTGCCCGCCGGAGAGCGTGCCCACCAGTTGGCCCGCCGCGTCGGCCAGGCCCACGTCGGTCACCGCCCGGTCGGCCTCGGCCGCCCCGTAGCCGAGCAGCCGCGCGAAGTAGCGGGCGTTCTCCCGGACGGTCAGGTCGGCGTACACGCTGGGTGCCTGGGTGAGGTAGCCGACCCGGCTGCGCAGCGGCGCCGAGCCGGCCGGCTGCCCGAACACGGTGACCGTGCCGGACCTGACGGTCTGCACGCCCACGACGGCGCGCATGAGCGTGGTCTTGCCACTGCCGCTGGGCCCCAGCAGCCCGGTCACGCTGCCGGCGGGGATGGCGCAGCTGATGCCGTGCAGCACGGCGCGCCTGCCCCGCTCGACGACGAGGTCGGTGACCTCGATCGCGGTCTCCATCCGGTCCTCCGCTCGACTCGGAATAAATTCACCACCTGATGAACTCAACGGTAGATGAAATCCGCGGCCCGGACAAGGCGCCCGCCGAGGTCCCGACAGAACCCTCGCCCCCCGCCGGGTGCCGGACCCCCTGCCGGGTGCGCGCCCATCCCGGCGGGTGCCGTCCCCGCCGGGATGGGCGCGGCAGCCCGGCCGGATCCCGGCGCGGCGGGGTTGTGGGCCCGTCGGGTGCGCGGCGCCGGGCCGGCAGCCGCGCCCGGGCGTACCGGGCCTCCGCCGCGTCGCCGCGTACGGAAGAATCGTGCGGGTGCCCGTACCTCACCGCGACAGCGCGCTCGACCCGGCGATCGCCGCCCGGCTCCGCCGCGACCGCGACGGCCTGGTGCCCGCGATCGCCCGCCAGTACGACACCGGGGAGGTGCTCATGCTGGCCTGGATGGACGACGAGGCGCTGCACCGCACGCTGACCACCGGCCGGGCCACCTACTGGTCGCGCAGCCGCGCCGCGTACTGGGTCAAGGGGGAGACCTCGGGACACCACCAGTACGTCAAGGCGGTCGCGCTGGACTGCGACGGCGACAGCCTGCTGCTCGACGTCGACCAGGTGGGCCCGGCATGCCACACCGGCAGCCGCACCTGCTTCGCGCACCCGCTGCCCGTCGCGCCATCCGCCGACCGCCCCGGCCCGGTCCCGAACGGGGCCGACCGCGCCGGCCCGGTCCCGGACGGGGCCGACCGCCCCGCCGGGGAGCGGGCGGCCCGCGGCGGCCCCGTGGCGCTCGCCGGGGACGCCGAGCGGGGGCGGCCGTGACCACGGGGGCGGTGTACCCGGACGAGCCGGGCTTCCGGGCGCTGGCCCGCACCCGGCGGGTGGTGCCGGTGACCCGGCGGCTGCTGGCCGACGGGGAGACCCCGGTCGGCGTCTACCGCAAGCTGGCCGGCGGCCCCGGCACGTTCCTGCTGGAGTCGGCCGAGCAGGGCGCCGGACCGGCCGGCGCAGCCTGGTCCCGGTACTCGTTCGTCGGCGTGCGCAGCGCCGCCACGCTGGTCGAGCGCGGCGGGCAGGCGCACTGGCTGGGCAGCCCGCCCGCCGGGGTGCCCGCCTCGGGGGACCCGCTCGAGGCGCTGCGGGCCACCATCGCGGCGCTGACCCATGACGACGACGACCAGGGGTACGCCGACGGCGCGCTGCCGCCGCTCACCGGCGGCATGGTGGGCTACCTCGCCTACGACCTGGTGCGGCGGATGGAGCGGCTGCCGGTGCGCGCCCGGGACGACCTCGGCGTGCCGGAGCTGGGGCTGATGCTGGCCACCGACCTGGTGGTGCTCGACCACTTCGACGGCTCGGCGGTGCTGATCGCCAACGCGATCCTGCCGCCCGGCGCCCACCCGGACGACCCGGCGGTGTCCGCGGCGTACCACCACGCGGTGGGCCGGCTGGACGCGATGACCACCGCGCTGTCGCGGCCCACGCCGCCGCTGGTCTCCACCGTTCCGGCGGGGCCGCGCGAGCCGGTGGCGGCGCACAGCCGCACCCCGGCCGGGCAGTACCCGAAGGCCGTGGAGGCCGCCAAGGAGGCGATCCGGGCCGGCGAGTGCTTCCAGATCGTGGTGGCCCAGCGCTTCGAGCGGGAGACCTCGGCGGACCCGCTGGACGTGTACCGGGTGCTGCGCACGGCCAACCCCAGCCCGTACATGTACCTGCTGCGCTTCGACGACTTCGACATCGTCGGCTCCTCCCCGGAGGCGCACCTGAAGGTGACGGTGGACGCCGGGGTGCGCCGGCTGCTGCTGCACCCCATCGCCGGCACCCGGCCGCGCGGCGCCACGCCGGAGGAGGACGCGGCCCTGGCCGCGGAGCTGATCGGCGACCCGAAGGAGTGCGCCGAGCACGTCATGCTGGTGGACCTCGGCCGCAACGACCTGGGCCGGGTGTGCCGGCCGGGCACGGTGGAGGTGCCCGAGTTCGCCACCATCGAGCGGTACAGCCACGTCATGCACATCGTGTCCACCGTCGTCGGCGAGCTGCTGCCGGACCGCACCGCGTTCGACGCGCTGGTGGCCACGTTCCCGGCGGGCACGCTCTCGGGTGCGCCGAAGGTGCGCGCGATGGAGATCATCGAGGAGCTGGAGCCCACCCGCCGCGGGCTGTACGGCGGGACCGTGGGGTACTTCGGCTTCGGCGGGGACATGGACATGGCGATCGCGATCCGCACCGCACTGCTGCGCGGCGGTCGGGCGTACGTGCAGGCCGGTGCGGATCGCGATCGCCATGTCCATGTCCCCGCC
>DATMJT010000350.1:0-32234 GCA_035553735.1 Pilimelia sp. | reverse complement strand
GGCGTGGCCACCGTCAAGGTCCGCTCGGTGCTCACCTGCGACTCCGCAGTCGGCACCTGCGCCACCTGCTACGGCCGCTCGCTCGCGACCGGCAAGACGGTCGACGTGGGGGAGGCCGTCGGCATCGTCGCGGCGCAGTCGATCGGCGAGCCCGGCACCCAGCTCACGATGCGCACGTTCCACACCGGCGGCGTCGCGGGTGAGGACATCACCCACGGCCTGCCCCGCATCGTCGAGCTCTTCGAGGCCCGGACCCCCAAGGGCGAGGCGCCGATCACCGAGGTCGCCGGCCGGGTCCAGATCGAGGACGCGGAGAAGACCCGCAAGATCACGATCACGCCGGACGACGGCTCCGAGGAGATCTCCTACCCGGTCTCCAAGCGGTCCCGGCTGCGTGTCGTCGACGGCCAGCACGTGGAGGTCGGCGACCAGCTGATCGAGGGCGCGGTCAACCCGCACGAGGTGCTGCGCATCCTCGGCCCCCGCGCGGTCCAGCTGCACCTGGTCCAGGAGGTGCAGGAGGTCTACCGCTCACAGGGCGTCTCGATCCACGACAAGCACATCGAGACGATCATCCGCCAGATGCTCAAGCGGGTGAACGTCCTCGAGGCGGGGTCGACGGACTTCCTCCCGGGAGCGCTCGTGGAGCGGACGACGTTCGAGTCGGAGAACCGCCGCGTGGTCTCCGAGGGCGGCGAGCCCGCCTCGGCGCGCCCGGTGCTCATGGGGATCACGAAGGCCTCGCTCGCCACCGAGTCGTGGCTGTCGGCGGCGTCGTTCCAGGAGACGACCCGCGTCCTGACCGACGCGGCGATCTCCGCCCGCAGCGACTCGCTGCTCGGGCTCAAGGAGAACGTCATCATCGGGAAGCTCATCCCGGCGGGGACGGGCATGTCCCGGTACCGCAACATCCGGGTGGAGCCGACCGAGGAGGCGCGCAGCCAGGAGGCTCCGGTCAGGAAGCCGCCCGCGGCGTACGCCTGCCGACGCGCCTCGGCGGCCAGCACCAGCGCCACCGTCGCCGGCACCAGCCCACCCACCAGCGGCCCGGTGAACGCGGCGATCAGGCCCAGCGCGAAGACCGCGCGGGCCTTGGTGGAGCGGGTGGGATCCGGGTCGAGCGGATGGCGCGGCGGATCCGGGTGGCCGAGCCCGGCGGAGGGCAGCGTCTGCACGGCATCCATCATGCCCGGTCCACCGCGGGGCGTGACGGGTCCGCGCGGTGCGACGGCGGGCGGGCGGTCTCCGGGCACGGCTCCATCATGCCCCCGCCGGGGCCGGTACGCCGGGGGGCGGCCGCGCGGATGCGCGGCCGCCCCCCGGGCGTTCGTGGCCCTGCCGGCCGGCGGTACCAACCGAGGTGCGGGCTAGCGGTACGACCCGAAGTCGAAGTCGTCCAGCGGCACGGCCTGCCCGCCGGCCGGGCCGAACCCGTAGTCGGCCTCGGGGTAGCCGGTCATCGAGTAGACCTTGGCCTTCGCCTCCTCGGTCGGCTCCACCCGGATGTTGCGGTACTTGCTGATGCCCGTACCGGCCGGGATGAGCTTGCCGATGATGACGTTCTCCTTCAGGCCGATCAGCGAGTCGCTGCGGGCGTGGATGGCCGCGTCGGTGAGCACCCGGGTGGTCTCCTGGAAGGAGGCCGCCGAGAGCCACGAGTCCGTGGCCAGCGACGCCTTGGTGATGCCCATCAGCACCGGCCGACCGGCGGCCGGCTCGGCGCCCTCGGCGACCGAGCGGCGGTTCTCCGCCTCGAAGACCGCCCGGTCCACCAGCACGCCCGGCAGGAACTCGGTCGAGCCGGAGTCGATGACCGTCACCCGCTTCAGCATCTGCCGGATGATGATCTCGATGTGCTTGTCGTGGATGAGCACGCCCTGCGACCGGTAGACCTCCTGGACCTCCTGGGTCAGGTGGACCTGGACCGCCCGCGGGCCGAGCACCCGCAGCAGCTCGTGCGGGTCGATGGTGCCCTCGGTGAGCTTCTCGCCGACCTGCACGTGGCCGCCGTCGTGGACCCCCGGACGCAGCCGCACCCGCTTGGAGATCTTGTCGTGGACGATCTCGTCGCTGCCGTCGTCCGGCACGATGATGATCTTCCGCATCCGCTCGCCGTCCTCGATCCGGATCCGGCCCGGGGCCTCGGCGATCGGCGCCTTGCCCTTGGGCACCCGCGCCTCGAAGATCTCCTGCACCCGGGGCAGGCCCTGGGTGATGTCCTCACCCGCGACGCCACCGGTGTGGAAGGTCCGCATCGTCAGCTGCGTGCCCGGCTCGCCGATGGACTGGGCGGCGATGATGCCGACCGCCTCGCCCACGTCGACCGTCTTGCCGGTCGGCAGCGACCGGCCGTAGCAGGCCGCGCAGACGCCCAGCTTGGACTCGCAGGTCAGCACGCTGCGCACCCGGACGTGCTCGACGCCCGCCGCCACCAGCTTGTCGATCAGGATCGAGTTGAGGTCCGCCCCGCGCGCCACGACCAGCTCGCCGTTGGCGTCGGTGATGTCGTCGGCCAGCGTCCGGGCGTGCGCGCCGGTCTCGGCGTGCTCGTGGACCACCAGCGTGCCGTCGATGACCTCGCCGATCTGCATCGGGATGGCCCGGTCGGTGCCGCAGTCCTCCTCCCGGATGATCACGTCCTGCGACACGTCCACCAGCCGGCGGGTCAGGTAGCCGGAGTCGGCGGTCCGCAGCGCGGTGTCGGCCAGGCCCTTGCGGGCGCCGTGGGTGGAGATGAAGTACTCCAGCACCGACAGGCCCTCGCGGTACGAGGACTTGATCGGCCGCGGGATGATCTCACCCTTGGGGTTGGCCACCAGGCCCCGGATCGCCGCGATCTGGCGGAGCTGGAGCAGGTTTCCGCGGGCCCCCGAGTTGATCATCTTCCACAGCGGGTTCTCCTGCGGCAGCGCCGTCTCCATCTCCTTGGAGACCTCGGTGGTCGCCTTGGTCCAGATCTCGATCAGCTCGCCCCGGCGCTCCTCGGCGGTCATGAGGCCGCGCTGGTACTGCTTGTCGATCCGCTCGGCCTCCTTCTCGTACCGCTCCAGGATCTCCGGCTTGCGCGGCGGCGCCACCACGTCGCCCATGCCGATGGTCACCCCGGACCAGGTGGCCCAGTGGAAGCCGGCCTCCTTGAGCGCGTCCAGGGTGGCCGCCAGCGCCACCTTCGGGAACCGCTCGGCCAGGTCGTTGACGATCGCCGACAGCTGGCTCTTGCGGATCTCGAAGTTCACGTAGCGGTAGCCCGTGGGCAGGGTCTCGTTGAACAGCACCCGGCCCAGCGTGGTCTCCACCGTCAGCGGCTCGCCCGGCGTCCAGCCCTCCGGCGCCTGCCAGGGCGCCGCGCCGGCGCCGTTGTCCACCTGGGTGACACCGCGCAGGCGGATCCTGACGGGGGCCTGCAGGTGCAGCTCGCCGGCGTCGTAGGCCATGCGCGCCTCGGCGTCGGAGGAGAACACCCGGCCTTCGCCCTTGCGCCCGGTCTGCAGGTGGGTCAGGTGGTACAGGCCGATGACCATGTCCTGGGTGGGCATGGTGACCGGCTTGCCGTCGGCCGGCTTGAGGATGTTGTTGCTGGACAGCATCAGGATCCGCGCCTCGGCCTGGGCCTCGGCCGACAGCGGCACGTGCACCGCCATCTGGTCGCCGTCGAAGTCGGCGTTGAACGCGGTGCAGACCAGCGGGTGGATCTGGATGGCCTTGCCCTCCACCAGCTGCGGCTCGAATGCCTGGATGCCCAGGCGGTGTAGGGTCGGTGCGCGGTTGAGCAGCACCGGGTGCTCCCCGATGACCTCCTCCAGCACGTCCCACACGACGGGCCGCTGCCGCTCCACCATCCGCTTGGCGGACTTGATGTTCTGCGCGTGGTTCAGGTCGACCAGGCGCTTCATGACGAACGGCTTGAACAGCTCCAGCGCCATCTGCTTGGGCAGGCCGCACTGGTGCAGCTTGAGCTGCGGGCCGACCACGATGACCGAGCGGCCGGAGTAGTCCACCCGCTTGCCCAGCAGGTTCTGCCGGAACCGGCCCTGCTTGCCCTTGAGCATGTCGGACAGCGACTTCAGCGGACGGTTGCCCGGACCGGTGACCGGGCGGCCGCGGCGGCCGTTGTCGAACAGCGCGTCGACGGCCTCCTGCAGCATCCGCTTCTCGTTGTTCACGATGATCTCGGGCGCGCCGAGGTCGATCAGGCGCTTGAGCCGGTTGTTCCGGTTGATCACCCGGCGGTAGAGGTCGTTCAGGTCGCTGGTGGCGAACCGGCCGCCGTCCAGCTGCACCATCGGGCGCAGGTCCGGCGGGATCACCGGTACGCAGTCGAGCACCATGCCCAGCGGCGAGTTGCGCGTGTTCAGGAACGCCGCGACCACCTTGAGCCGCTTCAGCGCCCGGATCTTGCGCTGGCCCTTGCCGCTGCGGATGGTCTCCCGCAGGTTCTCCGCCTCGGCGTCCAGGTCCATGTTCTGCACCAGGGCCTTGATCGCCTCGGCGCCCATCGCCCCGGTGAAGTACTCGCCGAACCGGTCGCGCAGCTCCCGGTAGAGCAGCTCGTCGGTGATCAGCTGCTTGGGCTCCAGCTTGCGGAAGGTGTCCAGCACCTCGTCCAGGCGGTCGATCTCGCGCTGCGCCCGGTCACGGATCTGGCGCATCTCCCGCTCGCCGCCCTCCTTGACCTTGCGGCGGACGTCGGCCTTGGCGCCCTCGGCCTCCAGCTCGGCCAGGTCGGCCTCCAGCTTGGCGGCGCGCTTCTCGATCTCGGCGTCGCGGCTGTTCTCGGCCTGGCGCTTCTCGGCCAGGATCTCGTTCTCGACCGTGGACAGGTCGCGGTGGCGGGCCTCCGCGTCGACGCCGGTGATCACGTACGACGCGAAGTAGATGATCTTCTCAAGATCCTTCGGCGCCAGGTCCAGCAGGTAGCCCAGCCGGCTCGGCACACCCTTGAAGTACCAGATGTGGGTGACCGGCGCGGCCAGCTCGATGTGGCCCATCCGCTCCCGGCGCACCTTGGCCCGGGTCACCTCGACGCCGCAGCGCTCGCAGATGATGCCCTTGAACCGGACCCGCTTGTACTTGCCGCAGTAGCACTCCCAGTCCCGGGTGGGGCCGAAGATCTTCTCGCAGAAGAGCCCGTCCTTCTCCGGCTTCAGGGTGCGGTAGTTGATGGTTTCGGGCTTCTTGACCTCACCGTGCGACCACTGGCGGATGTCGTCCGCCGTGGCCAGCCCGATGCGCAGCTCATCGAAGAAGTTGACGTCGAGCACTTCTGATTTCCCTCACGTCCACGTCGCGGTCGTAGCTGATCCACCGGCGGAGTCGGGGGCAGGATGACCTGCGGAGAGATCAATCCTGACCGCTCGGAGCAGGGCGTCCTGCCCCCGACCCACCACCTAGACTTCTTCGACGCTGCTCGGCTCCCGCCGGGACAGGTCGATGCCGAGCTCCTCGGCGGCGCGGAACACCTCGTCGTCGGTCTCGCGCATCTCCAGGGCCACGCCGTCGCTGCTCAGCACCTCCACGTTGAGGCACAGCGACTGCAGCTCCTTGAGCAACACCTTGAACGACTCCGGGATGCCCGGCTCCGGGATGTTCTCGCCCTTGACGATCGCCTCGTAGACCTTCACCCGGCCGAGGACGTCGTCGGACTTGATGGTCAACAGCTCCTGCAGGGCGTACGCGGCGCCGTACGCCTGCATCGCCCAGCACTCCATCTCGCCGAACCGCTGGCCACCGAACTGCGCCTTACCGCCCAGCGGCTGCTGGGTGATCATCGAGTACGGACCGGTCGACCGGGCGTGGATCTTGTCGTCGACCAGGTGGTTCAGCTTGAGGATGTAGATGTAGCCGACCGCGATCGGGTCCGGCAGCGGCTCGCCGGAGCGCCCGTCGAACAGCTGGGCCTTGCCGCTGCCGCCGACCAGCTGCACGCCGTCCCGGTTGGGCCGGGTGCTGGCGAGCAGGCCGGTGATCTCCTCCTCCTTGGCGCCGTCGAAGACCGGCGTCGCCACGTTGGTGTCCGGCTCGCTCTCGCCGGCGCCGATCGACTTGAGCGCCTTCTTCCACTCCGCGTCGTCGCCGTCGATCTGCCAACCGGTCTTGGCCACCCAGCCGAGGTGCGTCTCCAGGACCTGGCCGATGTTCATCCGGCTCGGCACGCCGAGCGGGTTGAGCACGATGTCGACCGGCGTGCCGTCGGACAGGAACGGCATGTCCTCGACCGGCAGGATCTTGGAGATGACGCCCTTGTTGCCGTGCCGACCGGCGAGCTTGTCACCGTCCTGGATCTTCCGCTTCTGGGCCACGTACACCCGGACCAGCTCGTTGACGCCCGGCGACAGCTCGTCGCCGTCCTCGCGGGAGAAGGTGCGCACGCCGATCACCGTGCCGGTCTCGCCGTGCGGGACCTTGAGCGACGTGTCGCGGACCTCGCGGGCCTTCTCACCGAAGATCGCGCGCAGCAGCCGCTCCTCCGGGGTCAGCTCGGTCTCGCCCTTCGGCGTGACCTTGCCGACCAGGATGTCGCCGGGGACGACCTCGGCGCCGATCCGGATGATGCCGCGCTCGTCGAGGTCGGCGAGCATCTCCTCGCTGACGTTCGGGATGTCGCGGGTGATCTCCTCCGGACCGAGCTTGGTGTCCCGGGCGTCGACCTCGTGCTCCTCGATGTGGATCGAGGTGAGCACGTCCTCCTGCACCAGACGCTGGGACAGGATGATCGCGTCCTCGTAGTTGTGCCCCTCCCACGGCATGAACGCCACGAGCAGGTTGCGCCCGAGCGCCATCTCGCCGGAGTCGGTGCAGGGCCCGTCCGCGATGACCTGACCGGCCTCGACCCGGTCGCCCTCGAAGACCACCGGCTTCTGGTTGACGCACGAGCCGGCGTTGGAGCGGCGGAACTTGTGCAGCAGGTACGTGCGCCGGTGCCCGTCGTCCTGGTGGATGGTCACGTAGTCGGCGCACAGGTCCTCGACCACGCCGCCCACCTCGGCCACCACCACGTCGCCGGCGTCCACCGCGGCGCGGTACTCCATGCCGGTGCCGACCAGCGGGGCCTCGGCCTTGACCAGCGGCACGGCCTGGCGCTGCATGTTCGCGCCCATCAGGGCGCGGTTGGCGTCGTCGTGCTCCAGGAACGGGATCATCGCGGTGGCCACGGAGACCATCTGCCGCGGCGAGACGTCCATGTAGTCCACGGCCGCCGGGGTCACGAAGTCCACCTCGCCGCCCTTGCGGCGGACCAGGACCCGGTCCTCGGCGAACCGGCCGTCGGACAGCAGCGGCGCGTTGGCCTGCGCCTTGACGAACCGGTCCTCCTCGTCCGCCGTCAGGTAGTCGATCTGGTCGGTCACCCGGCCGTCGACGACCTTGCGGTACGGCGTCTCGATGAAGCCGAACGGGTTCACCCGGCCGAACGTGGACAGCGCGCCGATGAGGCCGATGTTCGGACCCTCGGGGGTCTCGATCGGGCACATCCGGCCGTAGTGGGACGGGTGCACGTCGCGGACCTCGAAGCCCGCCCGCTCCCGGGACAGGCCGCCGGGCCCCAGCGCCGAGAGCCGGCGCCGGTGGGTCAGGCCCGCCAGCGGGTTGGTCTGGTCCATGAACTGCGACAGCTGCGACGTACCGAAGAACTCCTTGATCGCCGCCACCACCGGGCGGATGTTGATCAGGGTCTGCGGCGTGATGGCCTCGACGTCCTGGGTGGTCATCCGCTCCCGGACGACGCGCTCCATCCGGGACAGGCCGACGCGGACCTGGTTCTGGATCAGCTCGCCGACCGTGCGCAGCCGCCGGTTGCCGAAGTGGTCGATGTCGTCGGCCTCGTAGCCCTCCTCGCCGGTGTGCAGGCGGCAGAGGTACTCGACCGTGGCCACGATGTCGTCCTCGGTGAGGACACCCGTGGTGATCGGCACGTCGATCTCGAGCTTCTTGTTGAACTTGTACCGGCCGACCTTGGCGACGTCGTAGCGCTTCGGGTTGAAGAAGAGGTTGTCCAGCAGCGTCTGGGCGTTCTCCCGGGTCGGGGGCTCACCCGGGCGCAGCTTGCGGTAGATGTCGAGCAGCGCCTCGTCCTGCCCGGCGATGTGGTCCTTCTCCAGGGTCGTCATCATCAGCTCGGACCAGCCGAACCGCTCGCGGATCCGCTCGTTGCTCCAGCCGATGGCCTTGAGCAGCACGGTGACGGCCTGCCGGCGCTTGCGGTCGATGCGGACGCCGACGGTGTCCCGCTTGTCGATGTCGAACTCCAGCCAGGCGCCCCGGCTGGGGATCACCTTGACGCTGGACAGGTCGCGGTCGGAGGTCTTGTCGGGCTCCTTGGAGAAGTACACGCCCGGCGAGCGCACGAGCTGGCTGACCACCACGCGCTCGGTGCCGTTGATGATGAAGGTGCCCTTCGGCGTCATCATCGGGAAGTCCCCCATGAACACCGTCTGGCTCTTGATCTCGCCGGTGGTGTTGTTGGTGAACTCCGCCGTGACGAACAGCGGGGCGCAGTAGGTGAGGTCCTTCTCCTTGCACTCCTCGATCGAGGCCTTGACCTCGTCGAAGCGGGGGGCGGAGAAGGACAGCGACATCGTGCCGGAGAAGTCCTCGATCGGACTGATCTCCTCAAGAATCTCGGCGAGACCCGAGCGTGCGTGCGGGTCGTCAGCCGACCGGGACTGCCAAGCATCGTTGCCGACGAGCCAGTCGAAGGACTCGTTCTGAATCGCGAGGAGGTTGGGAACCTCAAGATGCTCAGTGATCCGGCCGAAAGAGATCCGGCGGGGCGCGAATGCGCTCGACGTACGACTGGTCTTCGCAGGGCGGGAAGCTGCCAAGATGCGTCCTTCCGAGGACCGGTGCTGCAACGGCCGTTTCGCGTGCACCCCGACAGACCCCGCTCCAGGATCCAGATCGGACAATCCGGACAGGGGTTAAGTCGGAAGGCAGCGCAAACTAGCAGTGTAGCCGCGCGGCTAACCGCTGTCCAGCCGCTACCGCACGGTGCCGCGGAACGCACCCGAGGGGCTCACCGAGCCCGCGGGTCGCTCGGAACGCGACGTCCGGCCGGACCGCCTCAGCCTACAAAGCGGTGGCGACTGCTGTCTCCACTCTTACCCCATGACCACCCGGCTAAGCCGGACCGACGCGGAGCGTCGGGGGCCGGGCCGGACCGACGCGGAGCGTCGGCGACCAGGGCGCCACCTGGGCAAGTGCGGATAGCTGTGCTGATGTCAGCGTGCCTGCCACCGGGGTCTCCGTCAAGAGGCGGCGCGGGATGGCCGGGCACACGGGCGGCTCCGGACCGGGTCGCCGACCCCGGCGACACGACGGCGGCGGCCCGACCGGACCCCCGGCGACACGACGGCGGCGGCCCGACGCGACGGGGCCCCCGACGACGGGAGCGGGGACCCGATCGGGTCCCCGCTCCACGAGGGTCGCGCCGCGCCGGGCGCCCGGGTCACTTGAGGGTGACCTTGGCCCCCTCCGCCTCGAGCTTGGCCTTGGCCTTCTCGGCGGTCTCCTTGTTGACCTTCTCCAGGATCGCCTTGGGCGCGCCCTCGACGGTGTCCTTGGCCTCCTTGAGACCCAGGCCGGTCAGCTCGCGCACGACCTTGATGACCTGGATCTTCTTGCCGCCGTCGCTCTCCAGGACGACGTCGAACTCGTCCTGCTCCTCGACAGCCTCGGCGGCCGGGGCGCCGGCGCCCGGGACGGCGGCGGCCACCGCGACCGGGGCGGCCGCGGTCACGTCGAAGGTCTCCTCGAACTGCTTCACGAACTCCGAGAGCTCGATCAGCGTCATCTCCTTGAACGCGTCGAGCAGCTCCTCGGTGCTGAGCTTCGCCATGGCTGGCGTCCTTTCCTACGGTGTAGCGGAAACGGGGTCGATGCGGCGGCGGGCGTCGGCGCCCCCGCCACGGCGGGCGTCAGCCCTCGGCGGCGGCCTCCGCGGACGCGGCGGCACCGTCGGTGGCGGCGGCGCCGCCCTCGCTCTTCTCGCGCTTCTCCTGCAAGGCGGCCACGGTGCGGGCGGTCTTGGAAAGCGGGGCCTGGAACAGGGCCGCGGCCTTGCTCAGGTTCGCCTTCATCGCGCCGGCCAGCTTGGCCAGCAGCACCTCGCGGGACTCCAGGTCGGCGATCTTGTTGACCTCGTCGGCCGTGATCGCCCTGCCCTCGAATACGCCGCCCTTGATCACCAGCAGCGGGTGGGCCTTCGCGAACTCACGCAGGCCCTTCGCGGCCACGACCGGGTCACCGGAGACGAAGGTGAGCGCGGTAGGACCGGTGAACAGCTCGTCGATGCCCGCGATGCCCGCGTCGGCCGCGGCGCGCTTGGCCAGGGTGTTCTTGGCCACCGCGTAGGTCGCGTCGGTGCCCAGCGCACGCCGCAGCTTGGTGAGCTGGGCGACGGTGAGCCCGCGGTACTCGGTCAGCACGGTGGCCGGCGAGGTGCGGAAGCGATCGGTGAGCTCGGCAACGGCCGACACCTTGTCGGATCGAACCGGCTTGTCCGCCATGTCCCTCCTCTCTCGTTGCTCCAGGCTGGCAACCCCGCCAGGGGCTGAACGCCCGCGCAAAGAAAGACGCCCCGGCGCAGGGCGCACGGGGCGGGGACGGTGGGCCTCGGCACGCCGGCCATGGGCCGGGCGCGGGCCGCCGCGCATCGCTGACCGTTCTCCCTGCGCGGGCCGCCCGCCTCGGCGGGGCCTTCGGCCGTGACCACGGAGCGGACTCCGGGACACGGCAACCAGCGGTCTTCGGGTGGAACTTCGCCGCCGAGGGTACGGGACCGGGTGCGCCGGCGCCAAATCGCCGGAAACCCCGCGGCCGGGTCGTCCCGGGTCAGGAGCGGGACCGGCGCAGCGCGGCGTAGCCGGCGGTGGCCGCGAGCGTCCACAGCAGGGCGTGCAGGGTCAGCGCGGCCACGGTGCCGGCCTCCGGGCGGCCGGCGGCCGCCCGGGCCACCGCCATCACCGGCGGACCCAGCCAGGGCAGCGCCGAGTCGCGCAGGCCGAGCACCAGCGTGGCGACCCCGCCCGCGACCAGCACGGTCAGGCCCACCGCCACCCGGCGGGTGACCGCCCGGCTGGCCAGCGCGCCGAGCGCGACCGCGGGCGGCAGGGCCAGCAGGTGCGCCCACACGCCGAGCGCCGCCCCGAGCGCCAGCGACGGCTCGCCGGGAGCCTGCGGCCCCCGGATGCCGGCCAGCGGCCACGGCACCGCCAGTGCCAGCGCGACCAGCCCGAGTCCGGTGAGCGCCGCCGCGGCGAGCCCGGCGACCCACTCCCGGTGCGGGCGCCCCAGCGCGAGCCGGGCCAGGCGGCGCTGGGTGTCCGGCTCGACGTCCAGCAGCAGGGCCGACTGCCAGGCCAGGATCGGGAAGAGGACCACGGCCGAGACTCCGTACGCCTCGCCGGCCGGGGCCTGGCCGCCGCCGTACAGCACGCCGAGGGCGACCAGCGCGGTCAGCAGCGGGGCCAGGGCGCGTCCGGTACGGACGAAGCCGCGCACCCGGAGCCGGACCAGGGTGCCCACCCCGCCACGCGGGTGCCCGGCCACCGCCGTACCGCGCGGCGGGGGGCCGGTCCGGCTCACCGCGCCACCCCGTCGCTCACGGCTGCCGCGCCCCGGCGCGCGGCGTCGCTCGCGCTCACCCGGCCGCCCGGCGTACCCGGAGCACCTCGTGGCCGGCGGCCCGCAGCGCCGCCACGGCCCCGGCGGGGTCGGGGCCCGGCACGCCGACCTCCACCACCCAGCCCGTCGCCGGCGCGGGTGCGGCCGCCAGGGCGCCCTCGGCCACCGTCCACCGGGCCGCGCCGGGCAGCCGGGCCGTCTCCCCGCGGTGGTCGCTGACGAGCACCGACCCGCCGGCGGCGCGCACCTCGGCCACCAGCTCCGGGACCAGGTCGCGGGCGTCGGCGTCCAGGCCCTCCCACGGCTCGTCGAGCACCAGCAGGCCCGGCGGCACGAGCAGGGCCTGGGCGAGGCCGACCTTCTGTGCGGTGCCCTTGGACAGCGCCGGCAGCCGCACGCCGCGGTACGGCGCCAGGCCGAGACGCTCGCTCCAGCCACGCTCGGCGGCCTCGGCCGCGCGGCGGGACAGCCCGCGGAGCCGACCCATGGCGGTCAGGTACTCGCGCAGGTCCAGCGGCTGGTGGGCGGGGAAGCGCTCCGGCACCCAGCCCACCACAACCGGCCGGTCGCGTACCGCTCCCCGGGTGGGCCGCAGCACCCCGGCGGCGACCTGGAGCAGCGTGGACTTGCCGGCCCCGTTGCGCCCGGCGACCACCACCGCCGTGCCCGGCTCGACGGCGGCGTCGACGCCGCGCAGCGCCCACTGCCCGCGGCGGGCGTACCGCAGCCACACGTTCTCCAGGCGCACGCGGACCACCATGCCAGATCGCACACGCCGCGGGGTGCCCCCGGTGGGGGCACCCCGCGGCGTGGTCGCTGCGTCGCCGACGGTCAGGCGTCGGCGGTCTCGCGCAGGTTCTTGACGATGTTCGGGTCCACCGGGATGCCGGGGCCCATCGTCGTGGTCACGAAGACCTTCTTCAGGTACTTGCCCTTGGCGGCCGACGGCTTCGCCCGCAGGACCTCGTCCAGCACGGCCGCGTAGTTGTCGACCAACTGCTCCTCGGAGAAGGACGCCTTGCCGATGATCAGGTGCAGGTTCGAGTGCTTGTCCACCCGGAAAGTGATCTTGCCGCCCTTGATGTCGGACACCGCCTTGGTGACGTCCATGGTCACCGTGCCGGTCTTCGGGTTCGGCATCAGGCCGCGCGGGCCCAGGATCCGCGCGATCCGGCCGATCTTGGCCATCTGGTCCGGGGTGGCGATGGCCGCGTCGAAGTCCAGCCAGCCCTCCTGGATGCGGGCCACCAGGTCGTCGCTGCCGACCACGTCGGCGCCGGCCGCGGTCGCCTCCTCCGCCTTGGCGCCCACTGCGAAGACCACGACCCGCGCGGTCTTGCCGGTGCCGTGCGGCAGGTTCACCGTGCCGCGGACCATCTGGTCGGCCTTGCGGGGGTCGACGCCGAGCCGCATGGCGACCTCGACCGTGGCGTCGAACTTCGTGGAGGTCGTGCTCTTGGCCAGCTTGATGGCCTCGGCGGGGGCGTACAGCCGGTCGCGGTCGACCGACTCCACCGCCTTGCGGTAGCTCTTGCTGCGCTGCATGGTCTCGTTCTCCTGTGGTGTCTGTCGGGCGCGCTGCGCCCTCCCACGCGCCGGCCCGGCGGGCCGGACTGGCAATCGGGCGGGTCCTAGTCCTTGATCGTCAGGCCCATCGACCGGGCGGTGCCGGCGATGATCTTCTCCGCCTGGTCCAGGTCGTTGGCGTTGAGGTCGGCCATCTTCTTCTCGGCGATCTCGCGCAGCTGGGCACGCGACACCGAGCCCACCTTCTCCTTGTGCGGGACGCCGGACCCCTTGGCCACTCCGGCCGCCTTGATCAGCAGGCGCGCGGCTGGCGGCGTCTTCAGCACGAAGGTGAAGGTCCGGTCCTCGTACACGCTGATCTCGGCGGGGATGATGTCGCCGCGCTGGGACTCGGTCTGCGCGTTGTACGACTTGCAGAACTCCATGATGTTCACGCCGTGCTGGCCGAGCGCCGGACCGACCGGCGGCGCCGGGGTCGCCTGACCCGCCGGCAGCTGCAGCGTGAAGGTCTTGACGAGCTTCTTCTTCGGAGGCATGTCACTGTCCTGGGTGAGAGAACTGGGCTGGGCGATGGTCACCCGTACGGGCCGGGCGGGAACCGCCCGGGCTGGCCGGAGGCACGCACGGTCGAACGCGGCCGCCGGCCGACGGACAAGGGTAGCGCAGGCGGCCGCCGGCCGACGGACACGGGGGTAACACAGGCGGCCGCCGGCCGACGGACACGGGGGTGACGCAGCCGGATCAGATCCTCGCGACCTGGTTGAAGTTCAGCTCGACCGGCGTCTCCCGGCCGAAGATGGACACCAGGACCTTGAGCTTCTGCTGATCGGCGTTGATCTCGCTGATCGTGGCGGGCAGCGACGCGAAGGCGCCGTCGGTCACGGTGACCGAGTCGCCGACCTCGAAGTCGAGCACCCGGATCTCCGGCTTGGCCTTCTTCTGCTCGGTCTCCACCGTCGGCGCCAGCCACTTGAGGACCTCGTCCAGGCTGAGCGGCGCGGGCCGGTCGGCCCGGTCGGTCGCGCCCACGAAGCCGGTGACGCCCGGGGTGTTGCGCACGCAGGAGTACGACTCCGGGGTCAGCTCCATCCGGACGAGGATGTAGCCGGGGAAGACCTTGTTCTGCACCTGCAGGCGCTTGCCGTTCTTGACCTCGACCTCCTCCCGGGTGGGCACCTCCACCTGGAAGATGTAGTCCTCCATGTCGAGGCTGGAGATCCGGGTCTCGAGGTTGGTCTTGACCTTGTTCTCGTAGCCGGCGTACGAGTGCACGACGAACCAGTCCCCCGGCGCGTAGCGCAGCTGCTGCCGCAGCTCGGCCACCGGGTCGGGCACGTCGTCCGGGGGCCCGGCCTCGCGCGCGGACCCGGTCGCCTCCGCAGACCCCGCCTCGCCCGCGGACCCGGCCTCGCCCGCCGGCTCGCCGACCTCCGCGGACTCGGCGGCGGGCTCCTGCGGGGCTTCCGGCTGGTACGCCGACTCGCCGGTCTCGGGACCCGCCTCGTCGGTGGCCGCCGTCACCACCGACGACGGATCGTCGGCCGGTCGGGCGGTCTCGTCGTACTCAGGCACGCTCGCTCACTTCCGTCTGGGTCAGTTCGGGTCGCCGAAGACGAACAGCATGACCTCGGCGAAGACGTAGTCGAGTCCGACCACGATCGCGGTCATCACGGTGAGGAACACGACCACCACGGCCGTGTAGGTCAGCAGCTCGTTGCGCGTCGGCCAGATGACCTTACGCAGCTCGCCGACGACCTCGCGGACGAACCGCCCGATGAAGCCGAACGGGCCGCCCCGGCCCGCCTCGCGGCGCTCCCTGCCCGGGCGGTCGTCGGCCGACGCCTTCGTCCGCTCCCGGGTCGCCGTGCCACCCCGGCGCGAGACCGGTTCCTCGTCGGCGGCGTCACCGTCGTCAACGGGCTCGGCCTCGTCGTCGAACAGGTCGTCGAGGTCGTTGTCCGCGGGCTCCTCGCCGCGCCGATTCTTCTCGGCCACTTCGCCCTCTTCCGTCGCGGGGTGGGTACGTCATGCGCTTCGCGGACATCCGCTGCGCGCTGTCACGCCGGCTGCCGCGCCGGTCCCGTTGGACCGCTGCCGCCGCGCGTGCGGCTGGAGGGAGTCCCGTCTAGTCCGACTAGACCGCCAGCGCAGGCTTCGCTCCATCATCCCCCGGGGCCGAACAGGCCGTAGGCGCAGGGGCGACAGGACTCGAACCTGCAACCTGCGGTTTTGGAGACCGCTGCGCTGCCAATTGCGCCACACCCCTGTGCGGGGCGGCGGCACCCACCCAGGCACGCCTGAGTAGGGGTCACTTGCCCCACGGCGGACCAGTGTACGGGTACCGCCGCGGGTTTCCCAACCCGGCCCGGCCCGTCGGTCACCCGGGGCCGGCGGCCGGCAGCCGGACGGTGGCCCGGGCCTGGGCGAGGATCCGCTGACCACCGCAGGTGACCCGCAGGTCGAGGCTGGTCAGCCCGTCCGGGGAGACGTCCCTGACGTCCGCGCGGACCTCGATCTCGGTGCCCTCGTCGTCGTCCGGGACCACCACCGGCCGGGCGAACCGGACGCCGTACTCCACCACCGCGTCGGGGCGGCCGGTCCAGGCCGCGAGCGCCCGCCCGACCAGCGCCATCGTCAACATCCCGTGCGCGATCACCCCGGGCAGGCCCACCGCGGCGGCCACCCGGTCGCTCCAGTGGATGGGGTTGAAGTCCCCGGAGGCCCCCGCGTAGCGCACCAGGTCGGCGCGGGTCACCCGGTAGGTCTGTGCCGGCAGGTCCGGCCGCCGGAACGGCTGTGCGTCACTCACCGCCGCGCACCACCAGCATCGCCCAGGCGGACACCACCGGCTCGTCGCCGGTCGTGGCCACGTCCGTCCGCACGGTGATCATGTCGTTGCCGGCGCGGCTGGAGATCTGCTCGATCGTGTTCGTGCAGACCAGCTCGTCCCCGGCCACCACCGGTCGCCGGTAGTCGAAGCGCTGGTCGCCGTGCACCACGCGGCTGAAGTCCAGCCCCAGTTCGGGGTCGTCGACCAGTGTGCGGGTCGCCGGCCAGGTGAACACGACCGGGAAGGTCACCGGGGCCACCACGTCGGGGTACCCCAGCGCCCGGGCGGCGTCGGGCTCGTGGTGGGCGGGGTCGGCCGCGCCGATCGCGGCGGCGAACTCGCGGATCTTCTCCCGGCACACCCGGTACGGCGCGCTCGGCGGATACGTGCGCCCGACGAACGACGGGTTCAATGGCATGGGCCGAACCTACCGGCGGGCGCCGGAACGGCGATCGCCGCCCCGGCGGTGTGCCCGGGGCACACCGACCGGAGGCGGCGATCGGAAGGACGGCGGGCCCGCCGCGCGCGGGCGGCCGGTCGGCCGGCGCGCGGCGCTGGGCTCAGCGGGTCTCGCGGTGCGCGGTGTGCTTGCCGCAGCGGGGGCAGAACTTCTTCAGCTCGATGCGGTCCGGGTCGTTGCGGCGGTTCTTCTTGGTGATGTAGTTGCGCTCCTTGCACTCCACGCACGCCATAGTGATCTTGGGACGGATGTCGGTCGCCTTAGCCACGGCGGAGTGCCTTCCTCATCTGGGGCGGACTACGGCATGCCACAGTACGCGGTCGCGGCCGGGACATGCAAAACAGGCGCCCGGGGCGCCCGTCGAAGTAGCGGTGGCCGGACTTGAACCGGCGACACAGCGATTATGAGCCGCTTGCTCTGCCATCTGAGCTACACCGCCGTGACCCAGGCTCCTCAGGTGCCGAACCCGGTTGGAGCCCCCTTACGGAATCGAACCGTAGACCTTCTCCTTACCATGGAGACGCTCTGCCGACTGAGCTAAGGGGGCAGTCACGCGCGCCGGTGACCGGCGTGACGCGCAGGGGTCAGAGTACACGGCGCCGGGCACCGCGCGAAATCCGATCCCCGCCCCGGCGCGTTCCCCGGCGGCCCTACAGCACGGCGCGCAGGCGCCGCACCTCGCCGAGCGGGCTGGGCTCGGCCTCGGTCCGCGCGCCGAACCACGCCTCCAGGCGCTCGTAGGGCAGCGGCCGGCTGAACAGGAACCCCTGGCCGACCTGGCACCCCATCTCGGCCAGCAGGTTCACCGTGAGCTCGCTCTCCACGCCCTCGGCCACCACGGTGAGGTCGAAGTGCCGGGCGAGGTCCACCACGGCCCGGACGATCGCCAGGTCGCCCGGCTCCGTGGCCATGCCCTCGACGAAGCCCTGATCGATCTTGACTTCGTGCACCGGTAGCCGGCGCAGGTAGGACAGCGACGAGAAGCCCGCGCCGAAGTCGTCCACCGACAACCGGACGCCGAGGTCGCGCAGCCGGTGCAGGATCGGCAGCGGCCGCTCCAGGTCGCCCGCCAGGCCGTCGTCCTTGATCTCGAAGGTGACCCAGCCGGGCTCCACCGCGTACTCCCGCAGCAGGCGCTCCACCTGAGCGGGGAACTCGGGGTCCAGCAACGTGCGGGAGGACAGGTTCACCGCCACGTTGAGCGGGCGCCCAGCGTCCGCCCACTGGCTGCACCGGCGCAGGCCCTCCCTCAGCACCACCTCGGTCAGCCGGCCGAGCTGCCCGGTGTGCTCGGCTACCGGGACGAAGTCCTCCGGCGCCACTGCGCCCTGTGTCGGGTGCTCCCAGCGCGCCAGGCACTCCACGCCCACCAGCCGCCGGTCGGGCAGTGACACCTTGGGCTGGAAGTAGACCTCCAGCTCGCCGCGGTCCAGCGCCCGCCGCAGGTCGTTGGCCAGCGCCAGGCGGCGGGCGGAACGGGACTCCAGCGCGGCGTCGAACAGCCGCACGCCGGCGGGCAGCGCCCGGGCGGCCTGGGCCGCCGAGTCGGCGCGCTGGAGCAGGATGGCCGGATCCGTGCCGTGGTCCGGGTGGACCGCGACCCCGACCGCCGTGTCGATGTCGAGGGTCAGCGTGCCCAGCGGCATCGGGTCGCGCAGCTTGCCGCGCAGCTCCTCGGCGAGCGAGGCCGCGGCGTCCGCACTGTCGGCACGCAGCGTCACCACGAACTCGTCACCGCCCGAGCGGCCGACCAGCGCCGCCGCCGGGGCGTGCGCCCGCAGCCGCCGGGACACCTCGACCAGCAGCCTGTCCCCGGCGGCGTGCCCGAGGGACTCGTTGACGTCGCGCTGGCCGTCCACGTCGAACAGCAGCACCGCAACGATCTCGCCGGGGGCACGGACCTGCACCGACTCCTCCAGCGCCTGCACGATGCGGCGGCGGTTGGGCAGGCCGGTCAGCGAGTCGTGGAAGGCGTCGAACCGCAGCCGGTCGACCAGCCGGGCGTTCTCCACGGCGACGGCGACGTGCGCCGCCACGGACTCCAGCAGCCGGACGTCCACGGCGGTGAAGGGACCGAGGTCGCCGAGGCGGCCCGCCACCTCGAGCGTGCCGATCACCGCCGAGCCCGCCCAGAGCGGCACGACGATCGCCTCTTTGGTGGTCGCGTCCACCAGGTCCGGCGGGAGGTCCTGGCCGGTGCGGGCGCCGGTCGCCAGGGTCTGCCGGGTCTCCATCACCCGCCGCCGCAGCACCTCGGGCGTCGGGGGCAGGTCCAGGAGTCCGTCGGCGTCGACCTTGGCGGTGAGGAACACCTCGGGATGCCGGCCCTGGGCCGGCAGCCACAGGGTGGCGTACTCGGTGCGCAGCAGGCGCCGGGTCGGGTGCAGCAGGGCGTCGTAGAGGTGCTGCCCGTGCCGGGTGTTCTGGATGCCCTGGGTGAGTTCGTAGAGCTCGGCCAGCGTGTGGTGCTGGTGGAGGAACTGGGCGTACGAGCGGTACGCGATCACGAAGAAGGCCACGAGCACGGCCAGCAGCAGCAGCGCCCACGGGCTCTGCTGGAGCAGCATGAGCACGACCAGCCCGAGGGTGACGTTGACGACCGCGACGAGCAGCCCCGGAATCGCCGTGCGCTCCAGGTCCTCGCGCGACACGCGACCCTGGACCAGGGTGATCACCCCGACCACGGCGACGAGGGTGAGCAGCACCCCCGTCGCGACCGCGATGAACAGGATCAGCCAGGTCACCGGGGCGTCGCCGACCAGCCGCCCGCCGTCGCCCACCAGGTTGCTGGCGGAGGCGACGATGAGGCTTGCCACGCCCGCCGACGCGCCGAGCGCCGCGACGTTGAACCACATCTTCACCGGGCTCTGGCGCCGCACCAGATGGGTGACGATCACCGGCGCCACCCGGGTCAGGACGACGAGCAGGGGAGGCAGGTAGAACAGCGCGAGCAGGAACGGCAGCTCGTTGAGGCTGACCTTGAACGACTGGCGGCGGATCTCGAATCGGATCATGGTGGCCTCGGCCACCATGCACAGGCCCAGGAAGACGACGGCCAAGGGCCAGCGGTAGTCGTCGATGGGAGTGCGGACCTGGGCGATCGTGGTCAGCACGACCGCCAAGGCGGCAAGTGGGCCCGTAAAGAACCAGGCGCGCTCCGGATGCTGCTTGATGGCCCTGGGCCGAGGCAACACGCACTCCTAGCCGGCGAGGATGCCAGGGTGGGAGCACGAACGACGGTGTCGTCCGGGCCCCCGGCTCACCACTGGAAGTCGAGGGTCCTCGCGCCGCTGGTTCCCTGGTCGCCGGCCGCCGCCTGGCGCCACTGGAAGTCCTGGTTCCTCGCGCCGTTGGCTCCCTGGTCGCCGGCCGCCGCCTGGCGCCACTGGAAGTCCTGGTTCCTCGCGCTGCCGGTTCCCTCGTCGCCGTGCACGCCCACCTGGCGCCACTGGAAATCCGCGTGTGCCGGGGCGCTCGCCACAAGCGTGGTCCCCACCCCGATGAGGGTCAGAGCCACGGCACGCCCGACCCAGCGGCCGATCTTGTCAGCAGTCATGAGAGGGCTCCCGAGAACAAAGGTACGCGGATCGTGGAGTGAACTCGATAACGCTGATCGTGCCACAACAACCGGCGGTCGCACAGGCTTGTCACGTGTCCCGAAGCCTCAGAACCTGAAATCCTGGCCAAACGGCTGAGGTGCTATCAACGTTCGCGATAGCCGCACATCGCGGAGCGTCCTCGACGCATTTCGAGCCGTGTTGTCGACGGCGTCGCGGACGGATGCGGCACCCGGCCCGCGCCCCGGACACCTGGTGGGTGACACCCGTGGCCTCCGGGACGCGCGTCGGTTGGCGCGTGGCGGGTAGAGGATTCGAACCTCTGTAGCTTTCGCGACGGATTTACAGTCCGCTCCCATTGGCCGCTCGGGCAACCCGCCGGGTCCGCCACCGTGCCAGGCACGGCGGCGCAAGCAAGGATAGCGGTAGCACCGCCCCGACTGGCAAGCGGGTAGCGTTCGGCACGCCGGAGGCGGTGGCGCACCGCCCTCGGCGGGACGAGTCCGACACCGCGACACAGCAGGAGCAGACCACCATGGCAGCCAACCCGTCGTTCGACATCGTCAGCAAGGTCGACCGGCAGGAGATCGACAACGCGCTACGACAGACGGAGAAGGAGCTGGCCACCCGCTTCGACTTCCGCGGCACCGGAGCCGCGATCAGCTGGGCCGGCGAAGACGGCGTCACGCTCACCGCCGAGACCGAGGAGCGGGTCAAGGCGGCCCTGGAGGTCTTCAAGGAGAAGCTGGTCCGGCGCAACATCTCGCTGAAGTCCCTGGACGCCGGGGACGCCCGCGCCTCGGGCAAGACATACAAGATCGATTGCAGGGTCATCCAGGGCATCGACTCGGAGAAGGCCAAGGCCATCAGCAAGAAGATTCGCGACGAGGGGCCCAAGGGCGTGCAGGCGCAGATCCAGGGTGACCAGCTGCGGGTCACGGGCAAGAAGAAGGACGACCTGCAGGAGGTCATCGCGCTGCTCAAGAACGCCGACCTCGGCGTGGCCCTCCAGTTCACCAACTACCGGTAGAGCTTGTCCAGTAACCCATCTCGGCCGACCGTACGAGCCTCTGACCTGCGAGAACGTAGGCACCGCCGGTCGACGTTGGTCACCGCTGTCCGGCTCTTGACGGCCTGGGGACGCCCTGATCTTGGATACCCGCTCTGCGGCCATCCCCGACCAGTGCCAAGACTTCGCCGTCCCGTCCGGAGTCAAGGCTGGCCGTAGGCCATCGCGCAGCGACGCGCCAGCGGCCTTGACGCCGGGCGGGTGGCGTAGAGGATCCGGGCTCTGGGGGGATGGCGTCGGCCCGGTCCTCGTCCTCACCGTCGTGCGGGGGCCGGCAACGTGGTTCGGGGGCCAAGCCGCGCAGCGGCGCGGCAGCCGAGCGCCCCGCCCTCGACGGCGGCCGGCCCGGTCGGCGCTCGTCATGGCCTGCCCTTCGGTTCGCCCCCGCGGCGCGGCTCGGTGAACCACTCGCTAACACCGTGTACTACCAGCAGCCCCATGCCCGCCGTGAACAGCACGGTACTGATCGTCTGGCCCGGGCCTTGCCATGTGACGGGCGTGATCTCCGCAAGGCTTCCTACCTCCAGGAGCCACGAAAGGCCGACGCATATCGCCGCCGCCGCCGCGTGCTCCCGCCCTCCTACCGGCCGTCGGCGGCGGCCGCCAGGGCGTCCGCGCGGGTGATCGCGCCGGCCGGCAGGGCGGCCACCAGGGCCGCGACCGCGACAGAGCCCGCCGCTGTCAGGAATGCCCACGGCACCCCGCCCGGCCGGTCCACGATGACGCCGGCGAGCGCACCGCCCGCCGCGCTGGCCGCGACGGTGACCGTGACGCTCCAGGTGTACGCCTCGGTGCGCATCCCCTCCGGCGCCAGCCGACCGACCAGCGTGTTCTCCACCGTGAGCGCCGGCGCGATGGCCGCGCCGCCCACCACCAGCGCGATGCCGAGCGTGACGGGTCCCGGCATGAGCACCAGCACCGCGAAGCCGGCCGCGACGCCCGTCAGCAGCAGGGCGAACTGCCGGGCCAGGGGCATCGCGGGGCGCCGGGTGCCGTACCAGAACCCCGCGGCGGCGCTGCCCAGGCCCCACACGGCCAGCAGCACCCCGGCGACGGCGTCGGCTCGCCCCGGGGCGCTGTGTGCGGCGGCGTACGCGGGCACCGCGACGGCGATCGCCCCGAACGCCGCGCCGAGTCCCGCCACGCACACCAGCAGACTGGGGAACCCGATCGCGTGCAGCGGCCCGAGCCCGCGGGTCGGCCGCCCCGGTCCGCGCAACCGAACTCCGCGCATCGCCCGCCCACGCGCCACGGCCGCGGTGCCCACGCCGGTGGCCACGCCGGCGACGACGATCGCCGCCCCGGGACCGGAGAGGACCGCCATCAGCGCGCACAGCGCCGGCCCCACCACGAACACCAGCTCCAGCAGGGAGGTCTCGGCGGCCAGCGCGGCGGGCCGCAGGTGCAGCGGACCGGCGGGCGGCTCGGTGATCGCGTGCCAGGCGCCCCGGATGGCGGCGCTCAGCGGCGGGTAGGTGGCGCCGGCCAGGCCGGCGGCCGCGTACGTCACCAGTGGCGAATGGGCGGCGACCTCGGCCGCCGGCAGCAGCAGGCCCAGCGCCAGCGGGTGGGCGAGCGCGGTGACCAGCAGCACCGGCCCCGGCCCCGCCCGGTCGGCGATCCGACCGGCGAGGGGACCCACCACGGCACCGGCCAGCGCGAAGACGCCGCCCGCGATGCCGGCGGCGGTGTACTCGCCGGCGTGCCGCTCCACCAGCAGGAGCAGGGCGAGCGGCGTGATGCCGATCCCGAGCCGGCCGACCACGCCGCCGACAAGCAACACCGGCGCGCCGGGGATGCGCCACACCGCGAGGTACTGATGTAGCGCGGTCAACGTGCGGCACCCCATCGACGACGGTAACGAGCGAAACAGCCTCGAACCCTAACCGGGGGGTACGTCGCCCGGCAGCGGAATTTCCGCCGGGGTGCGCGACCTCACAGGTCGCCTGCCGGATCCCGCGGCACCGTTGGTCGGCTGCCGCCGCGTGGTCGCGGATGCCGCCCGCGCCGGCCGGGACCGCGGCCCCGGCGCGGTGACCGCGGCATCGAACTCGACCACGGGCGGCACTTGACCACGGGCGGCCGGCGCGGCGACCGCGGCCGCCGTTTCGACGCGGCGACCGCGGCGATCGGTCAGCGCGGCACCTGGGCGGCCGCCATCTCCAGCCGGCGCACCCGCTCCGCCATGGGCGGGTGGGTGGCGAACAGCGAGGCGAGGCCGCCGCCCCGCAGCGGGTTGGCGATCATGAGGTGGGCGGTGCTGGCCAGCTGGCCCTCGGCGGGCAGGGGCAGCTGCGCCGTACCGTAGTGGATCTTCTTAAGGGCGCTGGCGAGCGCGAGCGGGTCGCGGGTCAGGGCCGCGCCGGAGGCGTCGGCCTGGAACTCGCGGCTACGGCTGATCGCGAGCTGGATCAGCGTCGCGGCGAGCGGGCCCAGGATCAGCATGAGCAGCAGCGCGGCCGGGTTCGGGCCGTCCTCGTCGTCCCCGCCGCCGAGCGGGATGAACCACGCCAGCTGCGCCAGCATGGTGACGATGCCGGCCAGGGCCGCCGCCACGCTGGAGATCAGGATGTCGCGGTTGTAGACGTGTGACAGCTCGTGCCCGATGACGGCGCGCAGCTCCCGGTGGTCGAGCAGCTGGACCAGCCCCTGCGTGACGCACACCGCGGCGTGCTCGGGGTTGCGCCCGGTGGCGAACGCGTTGGGCTGCATGGTGGGGCTGACGTACAGGCGCGGCACCGGCTGCCCGGCGGCCAGGGCCAGCTCCCGCACCATGTAGTGCAGCTCCGGCGCCTGGGCCGGGGTCAGCGGCTGTGCCCGCATGGCGCGCAGCGCGATCTTGTCTGACCAGA
Organism: Pilimelia sp.; assembly: GCA_035553735.1. Classification (GTDB taxonomy): domain Bacteria; phylum Actinomycetota; class Actinomycetes; order Mycobacteriales; family Micromonosporaceae; genus DATMJT01. Next base: position 8,320 of record DATMJT010000350.1, on the reverse strand, counting down.
AGTAGCTCACGGCGTTCATGGCCAGCGACACGAACACGGCGATCACCAGGCCGGTGGCGCCGCCGAACCAGTAACCGACGGCGAGGATCAACGCGGTGAGCAGGCCGAGCAGTGCGGCGGTCTTGAGTCCGTTGTGTTGGCGGTACACGATCACTCACTCCTTTGCCCAGCGGTCCACCCGCACCTGGTACAACCAGGGCCCGTATGGGCAACCTTCCCCGCACCGCTGGGAGTTGACTGAGAGCGACGCCGGGCACGGCGCGCGCCGCCGGGAGCCGACCGGCACGCCGTGCGCAACCGCAGCGCCGGGAGCCGACCGGGCGCGGCGTTCAGCGCGGCGCGAGTGCGGCGAGGTCCAGAACCAGCTGCGGGGCGACCCCGGCGACGACGGCCAGTGCGGTGGCCACCGCCAGGGTCACGGCGACCGGCCACGGTACGCGCGGCCGGGTTGGCACCGCCGGCGCCGCGGGGACCGCTTCGGACGCCGGCGCCGGGGCGTAGAGGGAGGCGGCCAGCCGCAGGTAGTACGCCAGGCCGATCACCGCGTTGACCGCCACCGCAACCGCCAGCCAGCCAGCCGCGCCCTCCAGCAGCGCGCGCACGACCACCACCTTGGCGAACAGCCCGGCGAGCCCGGGAGGCACGCCGGCCAGGCCGACCAGCGCCACCGCGAGCCCGCTGGCCGCCCAGGGGGCCCGGCGGGCCGCGCCCCGCTGCTCGGCGAGCGCGCCGCCGTCGGCGCCGGTCGGCCGCAGCGCCACCACGGCGGCGAACGCGCCCAGCTCGATGAGCACGAAGAACAGGGCGTACGCCACCGTGGCCGCGGCGGCCCCGGCGAGCGCCTCCGGGGTCCGACCCGCCGCGGACACGGCCGCGCCGAGCGGGGCGAGGATGTAGCCCACCTGCGCCACGGAGGACCAGGCCAGCAGGCGCACCAGCCGCCGCTGGCGCAGGGCGACCAGGTTGCCGACGGTCATGGTCAGCACGGCGAGCCCGGCCAGCAGCGGCCCGGTGGCGGCCGGCGGCAGCGCCTCGGTGCAGACGTACAGCAGGGCCACCACGCCGCCGAGCTTGGAGGCGGTGGACAGGTAGGCCGCCACGGGCAGCGGCGCCCCGTCATACGCGGCGGGCGCCCAGGCGTGGAAGGGCACCGCCGCGACCTTGAACGCCAGCCCGGCCACCAGCAGCGCGACGGCGACGGCGGCCAGCGGCTGCTCGGCCAGCTCCGGCCGGTCGTCGAGCGCCGCGCCCAGCAGGCGCAGGTGCAGGGCCCCGGTCGTCGCGTAGAGCAGGGCGGCGCCGAGCAGCGTCACCGCGGTCGCCACGACACTGACCACGAAGAACACCACCGAGCCCTCGGCGGCCCGCACGGCCGGGCCGGTCACACCCGCGGGCGCGGCGGTCGACGGCGAACCGGCCACACCCGCGGGCCTGGCGACCGCCGACGGGCCGGTGGCGTCGGCCGGGTCGGTGCGCGGGGGCTTGGACCGCAGCGGCCGGTCCCGCAGGGCGACCAGGACGTACAGCGGCAGGGTCAGGGTCTCCAGGGCCACGATGAGCGTGATCAGGTCGCCGGCGTACCCGAGCGCCACGCCGCCGGTCATCGCGCAGGCCAGTAGGAAGCAGTACTCCCCCGCCGGCGCGACGCCGGCCCGCAGCAGCGGCGCGGACAGCGCCAGCACGGCGACGGTGAGCAGCGCGAACGCCGCGGCGACCAGGCCGCCGAGCGGACCCGCCACGTACGAGCAGTCGTCCGGGGCACGGGCGCCGCAGAAGGTCTGCCGCACCGGGCCGGCGGCCACCCACGCGGCGGCGGCCCCGGTGGCCGCGGCGCCCAGCAGCGCGGCGCCCAGCACCGCGCCGCGGCGGCCGGTCAGCAGGTCGGCGAGCAGCGCGGCGACGGCGGTGCCGGCCGCCAGGTAGAGCGGCAGCAGCGCGACGTGGTCGGGACTGGTCACCACCGGTGGGCCACCCAGGGGAGGAAGTCCAGCGGCGCGAGCCAGGAGCCCACCACCAGGAACGGCAGCAGGCCAAGGACCAGGGTCAGCAGCACCAGGGGCGCCCAGGTCGCGAGCTCCACCCGCCCCGGGGCGGCCGGGCGCAGCGCGGCCACCGCGGGGCCGGGTGGGCCGTGGCTGACCCGCCGCAGCAGCCGCAGGAAGTATGCGGCGGTGAGCGCGGCGCCGGCCGCGGCCACCACGCCGAGGCTGGACCACCAGGCGCCGCCGGCCTGGAGCGCGGCGACCACGGCGAACGCCTCGCCCCAGAAGCCGGCCAGCCCCGGCAGGCCGAGGGAGGCGACGGCGGCGAAGCCGAGCAGGCCCGCCAGGGCCGGTGCGCCCTCCCGCAGGCCGCCCAGCTCGGCCAGCTCGCCGGTGTGCGTCCGGTCCTTGATCGCCCCGGCGAGGAAGAACAGCAGGCCGGTGATCACGCCGTGGGCGACGTTGCCCAGCAGGGCCGCGTGCAGCCCGGTGCCGGTCAGCGTGGCGATGCCGAGCAGCACGAACCCCATGTGTCCCACGCTGGAGTACGCGATCAGCCGCTTCAGCTCGGTCTGGGCCAGGCACACCAGCGCGCCGACCACGATCGCCGCCACGGCCAGCAGGCCCAGCACGGGCGCGGCCCAGCGGGCGCCCTCCGGGGTGACCCCCAGGCCGATGCGGACCAGGCCGTACGTGCCCATCTTGAGCAGCACCCCGGCGAGCACCACGCTGCCCACGGTCGGCGCCTGGGTGTGCGCGTCCGGCAGCCAGGTGTGCAGCGGCCAGAGCGGGCTCTTCACCGCGAAGGCCACCGCGAACAGCGTGAAGGCGGCCAGCTGCGCGCCGCGGGACAGCTGCCCGCCGCCGGTCAGCGCGGTGAGGTCCGCGGTGCCCGCGGAGGCCACCACCGTGAACACGCCGACCAGCAGCAGCACCGACCCGAACAGGGTGTAGAGGGCGAACTTGCGGGCCGCGTGCCGGCGGTCCGGGCCGCCCCAGCCGGCGATGACCGCGTACATGGGCAGCAGCACGACCTCGAAGAACACGAAGAACAGCACGAGGTCGAAGGCCAGGAAGGTGCCGAGGATGCCCACCTCGACGGCCAGCAGCAGCGCGGCGAGGGTGCCGCCGCGCCCGCCTGGGGGCACGTGCCAGATCGTGTACGCGCAGCACAGCAGCGTCAGCAGCGCGGTGAGCAGCACCAGCGGGTAGCTCAACCCGTCCACGCCCAGGTGCAGGCGCAGGTCCAGGCCCGGCGCCCAGGGCAGGTCGACGGCCTGCCAGGCGCGCAGGTCGGGGCCCGCGGGCGGGCTCCCCCCGGGGCCGGTCGCTCGCGGCGGCCGGGCCAGCCAGAGCAGCGCGGCGGCGACCAGGGTGGCGGCGGCGAAGGCGGTGGCCACCACCCGGGCGGCGCGGTCGCCCCGGGCCGGCAGCGCGGCGGTCACGACGGCGCCGGCCGCCGGCAGGGCCACCACCGACAGCAGCACCAGCTGCCCGGCGCCCACCGGGCCGCTCACCGCGCACCGCCGAGGACCGCGGCGAGCACCCCGACCAGCAGCGCCCCGGCCAGCGCGGCGGTGGCCGCGCGGGGCAGCGCGGCCCGGTGTGCGCCGGCGAACCGGCCGCCGAGCCCGCGAAGCGCCCGGCCGGTGCCCTCCACGGCACCGTCGACCACCCGCTCGTCGACGGCCCGGGCGGTCCGGGCCAGGGCCCGCACCGGGCGCACCACCAGAGCCCGCTGGACCCGGTCCAGCCAGAGCGCCTCGGCGAACGCCGCCGGGGGCGCCGGCTGCGGGGGAACGCCGCCGCGCCACCGCCACCACGCGGCGCCCGCACCGGCGGCCAGCAGGCCCAGCGCGAGCAGCAGCTCGACCCCGGCGTGCGGGGCGGCCAGGCCGATCGCCCGGCGGAACCCGGGCAGGAAGGCCGCCAGCCCGAGCAGCGCGGCGGGGACGGCCAGGGCGAGCACCGGCCAGCGCAGCAGCGGCGGCGGGTCGTGCGGTGCCCGGGGCGGCACCGCCGGCACCGGATCGCGCGGCGGGTCCGCGGGCCGGTCCCGCGACGGGTTGCCGAGCTGATCCCGCGACCGGTCCGCGGGCCGGTCCGGCGGCGCCCCGCCGACGGGCAGTGCGGTCACCGGGGCCCGGGAGGCCGCCGCTGGGCCGAAGAAGGTGCGCAGCAGCAGGCTGGTGGCGTACCAGGCGGTGACCGCGACCCCGGCCAGCGCCGCCGCCCAGACCAGCCAGGCCACCCAGCCGGGTACCGGCCCGGCCGGGTGCCGGGCGGCGGCCAGCACGCCCTCCTTGCTCCAGAACCCGGCCAGCGGCGGCAGCCCGACCAGGGCGGCGAGGCCGACCGCCATGCTCCAGAAGGTGACCGGCATCGTCGTACGCAGCCCGCCCATGGCCGACATCAGGTTGCTGCCCACGGCGTGGATCACGCAGCCGGCGGCAAGGAACAGCAGCGCCTTGAACGCGGCGTGGGTGAGCAGGTGGAACAGCGCGGCGCCGGTGGCCCCGACCGCCAGCGCCCCGGTCATGTAGCCGAGCTGGGACACCGTGGACCAGGCCAGCACCCGCTTGATGTCGTCCTGGCCGGTGGCCGCCAGCGCGCCGAGCAGCAGCGTCACGGCGGCCATCACCCCCAGCACGGCCAGCACCGCGGGCGACGCCGCGAAGACCGGGTAGAGCCGGGCCACCACGTACACCCCGGCGGCGACCATGGTGGCGGCGTGGATCAGCGCCGAGATCGGGGTGGGGCCGGCCATCGCGTCCGGCAGCCAGGTGTGCAGCGGGAACTGGGCGCTCTTGCCGGCCACGCCGGCCAGCAGCAGCAGCCCCGCGGCGGTCAGCGTGCCCGCGCTGTGCGGGTGGGCCAGCACGTCGGCGATCCGGAAGCTGCCGGCGCCGATGCCCAGCACGGCGATGCCGAGCAGGAATCCGACGTCGCCGACCCGGGTGACCAGGAACGCCTTGACGGCGGCGGCGGGCGCCTCGGGCAGCCGCCGGTCGTGGGCGATCAACAGATAGGAGCAGACGCCCATCACCTCCCAGCCGACCAGCAGCATGAGCAGGTCGCCGGCGACCACCACGAGCAGCATCGCGCCGGTGAAGATGGCCACCTGGGCGGCGTACGGGGGGTACCGGTCGTCGTCGTGCAGGTAGCCGATCGAGTAGACCTGCACGGCCAGGGCCACCGCGGCGACCGCGACGGCCACCAGGGCGGCGGTGGGGTCCATCCGCACCCCGACGGTGACGGTCAGGTCGCCGAGGCGCAGCCACCGGGCGCTGCCCTCGACCAGCCCGTCGGTGGCCGCCACGGCCAGCACCGCCACGACGAGGGCCGCCGCGGCGCCGGCCACGCCCAGCCCGGCGGCCAGCGCGCGGGACCGCGGCCGCAGCAGCAGCCCGAGCAGGCCCAGCAGGAGCGGCACGGCGGGCAGCAGCGCCCCGAGCACCCGGACGGTCACGCCGGCACCTCGCCGGCCCGGGGGCGCTCGGCCGCCGCACCCGCGGTGCCGGGGGCGGCGCCGGCACCGCGGTCCACCGGGTCGGCTGTGGCGGGCTCCAGCGGCACCTCGTCCACCGCCACGGTGGCCCGCAGCCGGTACAGCCGCAGCACGATGGCCAGGCCCACGCCGATCTCCGCGGCCGCGATCACGATGACGAACAGCGCGAACACCTGCCCGCTGTACGGCAGCGTGGCCCGGACGGTGGCGTCCGCGGTGACCAGCACCAGGTTGACGGCGTTGAGCATCAGCTCGACGGACATCAGCAGCAGCACGGCGTTGCGGCGACGCAGCACGCCGTACCCGCCGATGCCGAACAGCAGCGCGGCCGTGACGTACGGGATCACCGGGTGCACTCAGCGGCCCCCGCCCGGCCGGGACGCCACGATGGCGCCGACCAGCGCGGCCAGCAGCAGCACCGACAGCACCTCGAACGGCAGCACCCAGGAGGTGAAGATCTGTTCGCCGATGCGCTCGGCGCCGCCCGGCGCCGGCAGCGGCACGAAGGACCAGCGGTACGCGTCCACCAGCAGCGCGGCCAGGCCCAGCCCAGCCCCGCCGCCGACCAGCAGCGCCGGCCAGCCCGGCCGGTCGAGGTCCTTCGACGCCCCGATCGGCGCCCGGGTGAGCATCACCGCGAACAGCAGCAGCACGACCACCGCGCCCACGTAGATGAGCACCTGTACCCACGCCACCAGCTCGGCGGCCAGCACCAGGTAGAGCCCGGCGACCGCGCCCAGGCACAGCACCAGGTAGAGCCCGGCGCGCACCAGGTGCCGGGTGGTCACCACGAGCAGTCCGGCGCCCACCGCCACCGTGCCCAGGCCCAGCAGCAGCGCGTCCGCGGCGGTCACGGAGCGGGCTCCGGCGGCGCGCCGGGCCCCGCCCCGCTCGGGGGCTCCACCGGGGCGGCGGAGTCCCGCGGCGGCGCGGGGAGGCGACGCGCCGGACGGGCGGCCGGTGCGCCGGGCGCCGGGCTGGCCCGGGTCGGCGACGCGCCGGGGCCGTCGGCCGGGGCCGCGGCCCGGCGGGCGGCGGCGGTCTCCTCCTTGGCGGGCTCGCCGCACGGGTCGTGCGCCGGCGGCGGCGGGACGGTGGTCATCCACTCCCCCAGCCGGCCCCTGTCGTGCAGCAGGTCCCGGATGTCGTACTCGGCGTACTCGAACTCCGGGGTCCAGTAGAGGGCGTCGAACGGACACGCCTCGATGCAGATCCCGCAGTACATGCACAGCGCGAAGTCGATGTCGAACCGGTCGAGCACGTTGCGCTGCCGCGGCCGCGCCGCGCCCGGGACGACGACCTCCTCCTTGTGCGAGTCGATGTAGATGCACCAGTCGGGGCACTCGCGGGCGCACAGCATGCAGACCGTGCAGTTCTCCTCCAGCAGGGCGATCACGCCCCGGGAGCGCGGCGGCAGCTCGGGCGCCACGTCAGGGTACTGCTGGGTGCCGGCCCGCCGGGTCATCGTCTGGAACGTGACGGCGAGACCCCTGGCCAACCCCTTGCCCGGCACGCCGCTCATGCCGCACATCCTGCCGAATGCGCGGCCGTCACGCGAGCACCGGTGCCCGATGCCGCGTCGCCGGCGGGCCCCACGGGCGCCGGATCTCGGAGTACGGTGGCCGTGGGGAGTCCGGAACCGAGACAGGACCGGGAGCGACGTAGGAACCCCGAGCCTAGGAGAGCCACCATGACCGCCGCGCCCATCGGCGACGTCCCACCGCCCGTCGGCGAGCTTCCGCCGCCGCGCGCCGACATCCCGCCGCCGGGCGGGTGGACCGTCGACGACCTGGACGCCGCGCCCCCCGACGGCCACCGTCGGGAGATCCTCGACGGAGTCCTCATCGTGTCGCCCACCCCCACCAACGTCCACCAGACCATCGCCCTTCGCCTGGGCTCCGCGCTGGAGGAGAGTTGCCCGGACCGATTCGACGTCACCCAGGCGGTGGAGGTACGGATCAACCGACGCCGTTCGTTCGTCCCCGACGTGCTCGTCACCACGGCGGAGGCCGCCCGCCGCGGGAGCGCGAGGTTCGAGCCGCGCGAGGTCGTGCTGGTCGTGGAGATCGTCTCGGCGGGCTCGCAGAGCATGGACCGGGTGCTCAAGCCGGCCCTGTACGCCCAGGCGGGCATCCCGCACTTCTGGCGGGTGGAGACCGAGTGCGGGCTGACCGTCCACACGTACACCCTGGACGCGCCGCGGGAGTCCTACGCCGAGACGGGGGCCTGGACCGACGTGGTCGACGTGGCCGAGCCGTGGCCGATCAAGCTGCCGACCAGCCGGCTCACCCCGCGGTTCCTGACCCCGCCGGAGTGAGCGCCGACCGGGCCAGCAGCCGCCAGATCTCGGCCATGTCCGGCACGCTGGGCGCCAGCGACCGCAGCTGGAGCACCAGGTTCGCCGCCGCCAGCCCGGCCTCCGCCTCGGGCACCTGCGCGCCGCGCCAGTCCCGCAGCCAGCGCAGCACCTCGGCCCAGCTGTAGAACGAGGTCACGGCGCCGGGATTCACCGGCGGCGGGAAGCCGCCCGGTCCCAGCCGACCGGTCGACCAGAGCCGCACCGTCTCCCGCGACCGACCCGCCCGCGCGGCGATCTCCCGCTGGGTGACCCAGTCGCCCGACTCGACCCGCAGCACCCGCAGTCCCAGCGACTCCAGCCGGCTGATCCCGGCGGCCACCGCCGCGACCACGCTCGGCGCCGGCCACTCGATCCCCAACCGCACGGGCGCGCCACCGCTGCCGTCGCCGAGCACTCGAACGTTGGCCGACAGCGCGCACAGGTCCGCCGGATGCCGGTTCACGGTGGTGGTGAACCGGCATCCGGCGGACC
>DATMJT010000349.1:0-10854 GCA_035553735.1 Pilimelia sp. | reverse complement strand
CCGGTACGCCCGCTCCGCCTCGGCCAGGGGAAAGCGGTCGGTGACCACCGTCTCGGGATGCAGCCCCCACCGGTCCAGCCGGTCCAGCAACTCCGCCATCCGGCCGACGCTGGTCACCCAGGAGCCGATCAGGGTGCGCTGGGCGTGGATCAGCGTGGGACTCACGTCGAACGCCGTGCGGCCGCCCTCGCCGAGGAACACACAGCGGCCCCAGCGCCGGGTGCCCTCCAGCGCGGTGAGCCGGGCCTCGGCGGCCCCGGACGCGTCGACGGCCACCTCGCAGCCGTGACCGCCGGTCAGCTGCCGCACCTCGGCCACCGCGTCCGGTCCGGCCTCGACGGCGTGGTCCACCGCCCCGAGGGCGAGCGCCAGGTCGCGGCGGGCCGGGGAGACCTCCACGCCGATGCGCACCGTGGCGCCCAGCTTGCCGGCGAGCAGGCCGACGCCCAGCCCGACCGGGCCCAGCCCGGTGACGAGCAGCGCGTCGCGTCCGCTGAGCCCGGCCCGACACAGCCCCTCGTACGCGGTGCCGAAGCCGCAGGCCACGCAGGCGCCGTCGAGGAACGACAGCGAGTCCGGCAGCGGAACGCAGGTCACCTCGTCGGCCAGCAGGTACTCGGCGTGGCCGCCGTCGCGCTGCCAGCCGTACGCCGCCCGGGCCGGCGAGGTGCAGCCGATCAGATACCCGGCCCGGCAGTCGTCGCACAGCCCGCAGCCGCTGATGTGGTAGACCGCCACCCGGTCCCCGGGGCGCAGCCGACGGCAGCCGGGGCCGACCTCGGCGACCTCACCCGCCGGTTCGTGCCCCGCGATCACTCCCTGGTACGCCTCGGGCCCCCGACCCAGGTGCTCCCGGTAGATCGCCCGCAGGTCGCTGCCGCAGATGCCGGACGCGCGCACCCGCAGCACCACCTGGCCGTGCCCCGGTACGGGGTCCGGGACGTCGGCCAGCCGGACCCGGCGCCCACCGGGCAGGTACACCCCCAGCATCGGTCACCTCCCCGTCGACGCGTTGGCCACGCCCGCGGGTCCGGCGGCGGGAGCCGGCCCGTGGGCGACCGCGGCGCGCGCCCCGGCGGCGCGCAGGTCCGCGGCGGTGTCCTCCGGCAGCCGGTCGCCGATGAAGGCCCCGGCGCCCAGCTCGGAGCCGGCCAGGTACTTCAGCTTCGTGGCGGTGCGGTGCACCGGGGTGAACTCGAGGTGCAGGTGACTCACGGGCAGCCACCGCGCCTCGTCCGTCGGGGCCTGGTGCATCGACATGACGTAGGGCAGCGGGAAGCCGAACAGGCTGTCGTAGGCGAGCACCACCTCCCGCAGCAGCCCGGCGAGCGCCGCCCGTTCCGGGCCGGTCAGGTCCAGCAGCGAGGTGGCGTGGCGCCGGGCGGCCAGGTGCACCTCGTACGGCATGCGCGCGGCGAACGGCACGAACGCCAGGAACGACTGGTTGCCGGCCACCAGCCGGGCGGCGTCCGCCTGCTCCTGCGCGACCACGTCGCAGTACACGCAGGTCCCGTGCGCGCTCCGGTGGGCCAGCGCCTCGTCCAGCTCCCGCCGGGGCAGCGGCGGGATCTCGGGGTAGGCGTAGACCTGCCCGTGCGGGTGGTCCAGGGTGACGCCGACGGCCTGGCCGCGGTTTTCGAACACGAAGACGTAGGCCACCTCCGGACGGGCTCCCAGCACGGCGTACCGGTCGGCCCACACGTCGACGAGCCGGGTCAGGTGAGGCGGCGGCAGGTCGGTCAGCGTCCGGTCGTGCCGGTCGGTGTAGACGACCACCTCGGCCGCGCCGACGGCCGGGGCCGTCCGGTACGGCCCGGTGCCGACCAGGGCGGGCTCCGGCGGGTCGGCCAGCAGCGCGGGGAACCGGTTGTCGAAGACGGCGATGTCGAACGCCGGCCGGTCGAGCTCGGTCGGGCGACCCGGGTCCCGGGTGGGGCACAGCGGGCAGTCGTCGGCCGCCGGCAGGAACGTGCGGTCCTGCCGGTGGGCGGCGAAGGTGCGCCACTCGCCGGTGAGCGGGTCCCGGCGCCGCTCCGCCCTCAGTCCCCGGTCAGCGTGCGGCACCGTCGGCTCCCGCCCGGTAGCTGTAGTAGGTGACGGCCCGGCCGTCGGCTTTCGTGCCCCGGTCGGCGACCAGCGCCGGGGGCGGGTCCGCCGCCCAGCGCACCAGGTCGGCCAGCAGCGCGCGGGCGGCCGCGTCGCCCTGGCCGACCTGGCCCACCAGGCGGTACTGGCAGAAGACCAGCCGCCCGGGGCCGACGCGGTGCGCCCCGACGACGGTGCCGGTGACCGCGCCGGGCAGGGGCTTGTACGCGACGACCACCGGCTCGTCCGGGAACACCGCGCCGGCGATCCCGGCGACGACGTTGACCGCCTGTACCGCGGAGTCCTCGCCGACGAGCAGGTTGCGCCGGGGTAGGGACGGCAGGGCGCCGGAGTCGGTGGTGAACTGGAAGACGGAGGAGCCCCACAGCGTCTCCAGGGCCGCGAAGCGCACGGGGAGCGGATAGTGCGCCTCGGCCCCGGCGGGCTGGGCCAGCACGAGGACGGTCTGTCCGGCGGCGAGCCGGTCGGCGGCGGCGGCGCCCGTGTCGGCGTCGAGGGAGCCCTCCGCGACGACGAGCGGCCCGTCGCCACCCACCCGCGCGCCGACGTCGGCAAGCGCGGCGGCGGTCGCGTCGCCGTCGCCGGTGACCCGCACCGGGTACGGGGCGTGGGGCGCCGCCACCACGTGGATCGGGTAGCGGTTCTGCGCCACCACGGCGTCACCGGCGCGCAGGGTGAGCAGCAGGTCGTGGTTTCCCGGCACCTCGGGCGTGGCGATGGCCACGTCGCCGGCGGGTCGGACGGCGTACCCGGCCAGCTCGGCCAGGTGCACGACCGTCACCGGCGGGGCGCCGCCGCGGTCCGGGACGTCGTCGCCGTCCGGGGCGCCGCCGCGGTCCGGGGCGCCGGGCGCCGGGGTGTCGCCGAAGCGCAGCTCGACGGTGACGTCGGCGAGCGCCGGGCCGTCGTTGGCCACGGCCAGCGGCGCCCGCAGCACCGCACCGGCCAGGTGACACAGGGTGTCCAGGCGCAGCATGGGCAGGCGCTCCTGGTTGGCCCGGGTCACCTCGTCCACCGCGATGGGCTTCGGCCGCCGGTGCAGGTCCAGCAGCCCGTTCAGCTCGTGCGGCACGTCGGTCAGCTCGGTCAGGCAGTAGCCGCCGAGATGGCCGTGCCGGCGGAACACCTCGACCTGCATCCGGTCCGAGACGCCCTGGTAGCGCTGGGTCTCCCGGACGAAGCGGGCGACGCTGCTGGGCCACCGGGAGAAGGCCAGGCCGGCGGCGTACACCTCCCGGAAGTCCCAGAACGGCGCCTGCTCCAGCTCCGGCATGTCCGGCAGCCCCCAGTCGCCGAACTCCGTGACGAACAGCGGCCGGTCCAGACCCGCCCAGCGGCGCGCCTTGGCGTCCAGCTCGCGTAGGTAGTCGGCGTGCAGCCGGCCGTACCAGTGGGCGGTCAGGACCGGCGAGGAGAACACCCGCTCCGGGTCGGGCTCCACCCAGTCGTTCTCGATCACCGGCCGGGTCGGGTCGGCGGCTGTCACGGCCGCGTACAGCGTGCGCGCGAACTGCTCGTAGGCGTCGGTGTCCCGCGCGCCCTCCCGGTCCAGGCCCAGCTCGTTCATCGCCGACCACAGCACGATGCTGGGGTGGTTGCGGTCGCGGCGGACCTGCTCGGTGACCGCCTCCACCGCCCGCCTGCTCAGCAGCGTGCCGTCGCCCAGCTCGTCGTGGGCGATCGGTTCGGCGACGGGCAGGTCGCAGTGCAGCAGCATGCCCAGCTCGTCGCACACGTCCAGGTAGGTCGGGTCGAAGGCCTTGATGTGCAGCCGCAGGGTGTTGAAGCCCATCGCCCGGGCGGCGCGGACCTCGGCCTCGATCGCGGCGCGCGGGCCCTCGGCGTACAGCTCCTCGGCCCGGAAGCCCTGCACCAGGACGCTCTTCATCCGGTACGGCACGTCGTTGACCAGCATCCGGGGGCCGTCCAGCCGCACGGTGCGCAGGCCGTAGCGGGTCAGCTGGCGGTCGCTGAGCTGCCCGTCGACGTGCACGTCGGTGAGCAGCTCGTGCAGGGTGGGGCGGTCCGGCGACCACCGGGGCGCATCGGTGCGCCCCACCGACCAGCGGACCACCCGGGCCGCGCGCGCCGGCAGGTCCACGGTCTCGGCGTGTGCCAGCCCCAGGGTGCGCAGGGCCACCGTCGCGGTGGCCGGTGCGGTGCTCAGGTTCACCACCTCGGCGCTGACCACGAGGTTGTCGGGGTCCGGCTCGACGAAGATGTCCCGGCTCATCACCGCGCCGTGGCGGCGCAGCTGCACGCCCTGCCAGATGCCGCCGTAGGTCAGGTAGAGGCTCGGCCGGCTCGGGAAGACGTGGTTGGCCCAGCCCTGCTTGCCGTGCGCCGACCGCAGGTGCTCCGGGTCGTCGACCGGGGGGTCGGTGACCCGTACCTCGAGCACGTTCTCCTGCGGCCGCAGCACCCCGGTGGCGTCCAGCTCGAACGGGGTGAAGGGGTGCTCGTGCCGGCCGAGCAGCCGGCCGTTGAGGTACACCTCGGCGATGTCCATCACGGCGGCGAACCGCAGGATCCAGTGGCCGCGGGCGTCGTCGAGGGTGAACCGCAGCCGGTACCACGCCGCGCCGTCCAGGTCGAGGTGCCCCCGCGCCTCCCACAGCCCGGGCACGGTGATCGGGGTCGGCACCGCATCGGCCAGCGCCCACCGGGGCAGGTCGGCGGGGTAGAACTCCCACTCGCCGTCGAGGCTGGCCCGGCCGTGCACGTCGAGGTGCACGACCCGGGGCGCGGCCGTCGGGCCGGGACCCTCACCCAACGGGGACGCTCCGCGCCGGCCGGTCCGGGCCGCTGCCGGCGCCGGTGCGCCGGACCGCCGCGGCGATCTCCGCCAGATCCTCGTCGGTGAGCCGCAGCCCCGCGGCCGGCAGCCAGCCGCTCACCTGGGCCCGGCTGCGGGCCCCGACGATGGCACCGGTGACCTGCGGCCAGGCCAGCGTCCAGGCCACCGCCACGGCGGGCACCCGGACCCCGTGCCGGGCCGCGACCGGCTCCAGCGCGCGGGCCAGGTCGAGGTTGCGCCGCAGCGCGTCGCCGGTGAAGTCCGGATGTCCGGCCCGCCAGTCGTCGGCGGGCAGGGCGGCGACCCGCTCCGCGGTCATCCGACCGGTGAGCAGCCCGGACTGCATGGGGCTGTAGGCGATCACCCCGGTCCCGTGGGTGGCGCACCGGGGGAGCAGCTCCGCGGCCACGTCGCGGCTGATCAGCGAGAACGGCGGCTGCAGCGAGTCGACGTGCCCGATGGCCTCGGCGGCGGCGAGCGCGTCGGCGTCGTGGTTGGACAGCCCGACGGCCCGGACCTTGCCCGCCGCCTTGAGCTGCTGCATGGCGGCCCAGTACTCGGCCAGGGTCGTGCCGTCGTGCGGCGGCCAGTGCACCTGGTAGAGATCGATGCGCTCGACGCCGAGGCGGCGCAGCGAGTCGTCGACCTCGCGCCGGATGCTCGCCGGGGCGAGCACGTTGCGCGGCGGGGCGTCGGGGCGGTCCCGGTCGAACAGCAGCCCGCACTTGGTGAACACGTACGGTCGGTCGGACTCCGGCAGGTCGCGCAGCGCGCGGCCGACGACCTCCTCCGATCGGCCGAGGCCGTACACCGGGGCGGTGTCGATCCAGTTGATCCCGCTGTCCACGGCGTAGCGGATCGCGTCGATGGACTCCCGGTCGTCCTGGTCGCCCCAGCCGAAGCGCCAGCCACCGCCGCCGGTGGCCCAGGCGCCGAAGCCGACGCGGGTGATGTGCATGTCCGTGGTGCCCAGCCGGGCGGTGGGGAGCGTCATGGCATGGTCCTGTCTGCGGGGGTGTCGGTACGGGTCTGTCCGGTGGGTTGGGCGGGCGGCAGTGGGGCCGCGGCCAGGCCGTACCCCCAGGGACCGCCGCCGACGCGCTCCTGGAAGAACAGGCTCAGCGCCCCGTCGTGGACCACCGCCGCGGCGTGTCCGATCTCGCCGGGCCCGGCGGGGTCGAGGACCGGGCCCACCACCTGGTAGGGGCCCGTGGGGGTGTCCGCCAGGGCGAAGAAGACCCGTTGCCGGTCGCCCGGGGCGGCGCCGGCCCGGAAGCAGACCGCGTTGAGCAGCACCCGGCCGTCCGGCAGCTCCACGAGCTGGGCCCCCTCCAACCCCCACTCGTACGCCGGGTCGTCGTGCTGGTTGTGGCCGGGCACGTCCGCATGCCCGAGGATGCGGCCGAGCCGCTGCCACGGGCCCTCCCAGCTGCCGGTCAGGCTGCGCGCCAGGTGGATGTCGGGTCGGCCGGGCTGGGCGAACGCCGAGTAGGTCAGGTACCGCTGACCGCCGATCTGCGCGGGGTGGGGGTCGTAGACGCCGGCCTCGGGGGTGTCGGGCAGCGAGGTGAGCGCGGTGCCCACGCGTCGGAAGGTGTCGCCGTGGTCGTCGGAGACCAGATGCTCGACGACCCCGCCCAGCAGGTTGTACTCGGTCTGCACGAACATGTGCAGCAGCTGCCCCTCGGCGACCACCCCCGGCGCGGCCACGCAGCTGCCCGGGACGTCCGGCAGGCGGGCCGGGGGGCACAGCCGCCACGGGCCCTCGGGTCGCGCCGCCGTGGCGTGCAGGATCTCGTACCGGTAACCGTCGTGGACCGCCGTGCCGAACAGGTGCCACCGGTCGCCGACCGGGACGGGGCAGGGGTCCTTGACGGCGGCGTACCGGCCGGCGTCGAAGCGCAGCGGTGACCGCCGCAGCTGGCCGGGGACGAACACCTGCGGCCGGTCACCGGATGCCAAGGCCCGCCTCTCCCTTGCCGCGCGGCAGCCACACCGTCTCCGGCTTCCGTGGCGAACCCGTCGTCACCAGCCCGTCGACCACCCGCCGCGCGCGCGTCCCCGGGTCCTGCCGCTCGCACCGGGAGCGCGACGTCCCGGCCTGCGGGCCGAACTGCTCGGGCCCGGCAGCGAGACACGGAGAGTAGCTGGACAAATACGATTCTTGGTGGAAGGGTACGTCACCCGCCGGGACGTAGCTGCGGTTCCGGTCCGAACCCACCGGCCGGTCGACCCCGGTCGGCAACGCCCGCCCGTCGGTGACGCGCACCCTCCCGAAGCCCGGGCCAGCCCCGGCCGGGGTGGGCCCGGCGCCGAAGAGCACCACGCGCGGGCCCCGTACGGTCACCGGACGCCGCCCGCCAGCGCGGTGCGGGCGCGGGCCGCCGCGGCCAGGTGACCGGCCATCTCCGCGGCGATGGCGTCCCACTCGTGCCGCCGGCGCAGCGGGGCCACCCGGGCGTCCCGCTCGGCCAGGGAGTCGCCGCACACCTGGAGGCACGCCCGCGCGAACGCGGCACCGTCGTCGGCGAGGCGCACCACGCTGCCCCAGTCGGCCACCACGTCCGGCACCCGGGTGGAGACCACCGGCAGCCCGGCCGCCAGGTACTCCAGGGTCTTGGTGGGGCTGATCGACCGGGTGGCCTCGTTGAGCGCGAACGGCATGAGCGCCACGTCGAAGCCGGCCATCACCTCGGGCAGGCGCTCGTAGGGCTGCATCCCGGGGTAGTGCAGGTTCGGGGCCTGCGGCAGGCCCGCCGGGTCGATCTTGGCAACCGGGCCGACCAGGTGGATGTCCCAGTCCGGCAGCCGGGCGGCCAGGTCGGCGACGAGCGCCTGGTCCAGCCGCTCGTCGAGCACCCCCACGTAGCCCGCCGCCGGGCGCGGGCGCGGCCGGCGCAGCGCCCGCGACGTCGCGTAGTGCCCGGTCTCCACCCCGCTGGGGTAGAGGTGCACCCCGTCGGCGCCGCGGACCTCGACGGCCGCCCGGTGCAGCGACCGGCCACCGGTGAAGACGACGTCCGCCTCGCACAGCGCCCGGTGCTGGGCCCGGCGCAGGTGGTCGCCGCCGTCGGCGAACGCGGCCAGGTCGTCCATGACGTCGTAGGCCAGCACCCGCGGGCGGAGGGTGCGGGCCAGGTCCAGCGCGGTCGGGGTGTACATCCACACGTCGGTGCGGGCACCGGCGTCGAGGGCGCCGGCCAGCAGGTCCGCGTACACCTCGCAGCCGGGCGCCGCGAACTCCTCGCCGGGGGCGGACCGGGGGACCTCCAGCCAGACCCGACGCACCGGCCCGGCGTCCTGCCGGCGCAGGCGTGGACGATCGACGTCGGCGCGTACGGGTTCCTCCACGAACCACGTGCGGCGCCCCCGGGCCAGCCGCGAGATCAGGTGTTGGGGACGTTGCCACACCCAGTCCCACCGCAGGTGTGACAGGACCACCAGGTCCGGCTGGGCGGTGGCGGCGACCGACGCGGCGGACCGGTGGGCTGTGGTCGGGGTCTGGGTCACGGGTGTCCCATCAGTTACCTAGAGAGAGTCAGAACGCTCGAACGAGCGGCACACTCGGCTTACCCGCGTGACCGGCAGATAACCTCGGCGTGGCGGGGTAACCGGACCCTGGCGCCGGGTGGCGCCCAGCACGCCGTCCCCGGGCGGCCGGCCCGAGAGGAAGCCCCTGTGAAGTTGCTCGTTACCGGCGGCGCCGGGTACATCGGCAGCGTCGTCACCCGCCTGCTGCTCGACGCCGGGCACCGCGTCGTCGTCCTGGACGACCTGCGCACCGGCCACGCGGACGCGGTGCCGGACGGGGCGGAGCTGGTCCGCGCTCCGCTGCGCGACGCGGCCACCGTCCTGACGCCCGACGCCGGCTTCGACGGCGTGCTGCACTTCGCCGGCCTCATCGCGGCCGGTGAGTCCATGGTGCGCCCGGAGCTGTACTGGGATGCCAACGTCGTCGGTTCGCTCACGCTGCTGGACGCCGTCCGCGCCGCCCGGGTCCCGCGGCTGGTCTTCTCCTCCACGGCCGCCGTCTACGGCAACCCGGTCGAGCTGCCCATCCCCGAGTCGGCTCTCACCGCTCCGACCAGCACGTACGGGGCCACCAAGCTCACCATCGACCTCGCCCTCACGTCCGAGACGGTCGCGTACGACCTGGCCGCCGTGTCGCTGCGCTACTTCAACGTGGCCGGGGCGCTGGTGCGGCCCGACGGCACCCGCATCGGCGAGCGGCACGACCCGGAGACCCACCTCATCCCGCTGGCCCTGGCGGCCGCCGCGGGCCGGCGTGCCGCCCTCACGCTCTACGGCGACGACTACCCGACCGCCGACGGCACCTGCGTGCGCGACTACATCCACGTGGCGGACCTCGCCCGGGCGCACCTGCTCGCCCTGGACGCCGCCGCGCCCAAGGAGCACCGCATCTACAACCTTGGCAACGGCAGCGGCTTCACCAACCGGCAGGTCATCGGCGTGGTGGCTGAGGTCACCGGCCGACCGGTCCCGGTGCAGGTCGGGCCGCGCCGCGAGGGCGACCCGATCGCGCTGGTCGCCTCCGCCGAGCGGGCGCGCAGCGAGCTGGGCTGGGTGCCCGAGAAGCCCACGCTGCACGACATGGTCGCCGACGCGTGGACCTTCCTGCGGGACCGCGCCCGGTGATCCCGCCGGCCGGCGGCACCGGGGTCGGCCCGGGCGCGGCGGTGGACGCGGCGGCCCGGGCGGCGGCTGCGTTCCGGGCGGTGTACGGCGCGCCGCCCGCGGGGCTCTGGTCCGCGCCCGGCCGGGCCAACCTCATCGGGGAGCACACCGACTACAACGCCGGCTTCGTGCTGCCGTTCGCGCTCGGGCAGCGCACCGTGGTGGCGGCCGCGCCGACCACCCCGACGGGAGAGGCGCCGGTCTGGCAGGTGTGGTCGGACCGGGTCGGTGAGCTGGTCCGGTTCGACGAGATCCACCTGCGCCCGGGTGCGGTCACCGGCTGGGGGGCGTACGTGGCCGGCGTCGTGTGGGCGCTGCGGGACGCCGGCCACGCGGTCCCCGGAGCCTGCCTCGCCGTCGTGTCCGACGTGCCGCCGGGCGCGGGGCTCTCCTCCTCCGCCGCGCTGGAGGCGGCGGTGCTGCGGGCGCTGCTCGACCTGGCCGGGCTCGCGCCGCCGCTGCCGGAGCAGGTGCGGCTGGCGTGGCGGGCCGAGGCCGAGTTCGTCGGCGTGCCCTGCGGAATCATGGACCAGTCCGCCGCCCTGCGGTGTCGGACCGGTCATGCCCTCTTCCTCGACTGCCGCTCCGAGGACGTCGCCCACGTGCCGTTCGACCCCGGCACCGCGGGCCTGGCGCTGCTGGTGGTCGACAGCCGGGCCACGCACGCCCACGCCTCGGGGGAGTACGCCGCCCGGCGACGCGCGTGCGCCGACGCCGCCGCCGCGCTCGGCGTGCCCACGCTGCGGGACGTGTCGCCGGCCGCGCTGCCGGCCGCGCTCCGCCGCCTCGACGACACCCTCGCCCGCCGCGTCCGGCACGTCGTCACCGAGAACCAGCGCGTGCGCGACACGGTGGCGGCCCTGCGGGCCGGGGAGATGCGCGCCATCGGCCCGCGGCTGACCGCCTCGCACCTCTCCATGCGCGACGACTTCCAGGTCACGGCGCCGGAGGTGGACGCGGCGGTCGAGGCGGCGCTGGCCGCCGGTGCGCTCGGCGCGCGGATGACCGGCGGCGGCTTCGGCGGTTGTGTGCTGGTCCTGGTGGAGACCGCCGCCGTCGAGCGGACGACCGCCGCGGTGGCTGCGGCGTTCGACCATCTCGGGTTCCGTCCGCCGGTCGCCTTCCCGGCGGAGGTCGGTGGCGGCGCCACCCGCCTGGCGGACTAGCCTCCGTCGCGCGGGCCCCGGCTGCCGAGGGCCGGAGGCGCCGACCGCCGCGCGACCCGGCGACCTGCGGCTCGGCCCGCGGGCTCGGCG
>DATMJT010000348.1:0-5503 GCA_035553735.1 Pilimelia sp. | reverse complement strand
GTACGGCTGTGGATCGTGAACGGCGCACGGGTACGGTCGATTGTGCTCGCCGGTGCCCGCCCGCGGCCGACAAGGGTCGCCCTGAGTGCCGACGGGCGGCAGGTTGCTGTCGGCGACGTAACGGGGCGGGTCCGGCTGTGGCGCACCGACAGGAACGGCGCACCTACGGAGCTGGCAGGACACCGCGGAGTGGTAACCGACCTGGCGTTCAGTCTGGACGGACGCCGCCTTGCGGCAGGCGTTGATGCAACCGTGCAGATCTGGGACGTCAACGGTGGCGCGCCGATGGTCCTGCGCGGCCACCGCAGCACGGTACTCGACGTCGCGTTCAGCCCCGACGGCCGGCACCTTGCCAGTGGAGGCTTCGACGGAAAAGCGTTCGTGTGGGACGCCGATGGTCGAGCCAACCCCAGGCTCCTGGCACCCCCGGGCCGGTCGGCAGCAGTCGGCGTCGGCGGCCGGTACGTCGCGTTCACCGACCAGGACCGGCTCGCCGCGGTCAGCACCAGCACAGACGCTCGGTACACCTTCCACGACGCCGACCGCCACCCAGGGGCGATATCGGTAAGCGCCGACGGCGCCGCGGCGGCCCAGGTCGACCGCCAGGGCCGTATCCGCGTGTGGTCACCGGGCGGCTCCGCACGGCCGCACCATGTCTACTGCGGCGCCCACCCCGACACGATCCAGGTGAGTCCCAACGGCGGTCACCTGACCGCTGATTGCAACGGGAACGTCAACCTGTGGACCAGCACGGGTGTGCCGATCGGTGGCTACGTCGCCGAAGCGCCGTGGCAGGTTAGCTACGACGGACACCGCGTCGTCACCACGAGACGTGGGCGGGATGTGGAGGTCCGCGCGTTCCCACCTCCCGGCGGTTATCGAACTTCAGTCGCCGTGGGGCCACAGAACCCGACTCGGACCACCGCTGTGGCCCTCAACCGCGACGGTACGTGGGCCGCCGCCGGGAGGGAGAGCGGTGCCATACGCGTCTGGGACATCGAGAAGCCCGCACGGACCCTCTCTCTCAGTGGCCATGTCGGAGCCGTCCGACACCTCGCGTTCGCTTCGGACGGATCGAGGCTCCTTAGCGTGGGCCAAGACGCGACAGTGCGCGTGTGGATACTGCACCGTGGCGCGAGCTCTCTGGTTTTACCCGGCTTCGGATCAACTCCACACAGCGCCGAGTTCCATCCCGACGGCCAACACGTCATCACGACCCACGAAGACGGCAGCGCTCGAATCTGGAGCTGCGACGCATGCGGTGACGCGGACACGGTCCTCGCCCTGGCTCGAAGTCGGTCCTCGTGACCGGGTGAGCACGTCTCGCCGCCCGTTACGAGCAGCTAATCGCGGCGAATCCCTTGATCGGGACCGTTCGCAATTCTTCAGGCAGCCCGACAATCCGGGTGCCCTTTCCGTAGCTGGCAGGATGTCCTGGTACAGGCGGGTGGCACCGACACTCGATACAGCGATCGGCGGCGCGTCAAGCCTTCACCGACGGTTGTTCGGCGTTGTTCTGGGCCGGGCTCCAGAGTCTTTCGAACAACGTACGGATCCCGTATCCACGTGGTGCAAGGCATTGACCCGAAATCGGCGTGGGCCAGTGACGCACAGTCGGAGGAACTGCCCCGGCAACCATCCCTCACGTGAGGAGTGCACCCATGAAATGGACGTCCCTGCGGCGCCTGTCTACCGTCGCGGTAACCATCGCCGCAGTGGTGGCCGGCGTGGCGATCGTCCCGGAGCCCGCCCGGGCCGCCGGCCCGCGACCGCTGTTCCAGGTACCGTTTCCGTGTGGAGAATCGTGGCACCTCGCTACCTACCGGGGACACGACGACTACGACATCGACATGACCGCGAACACCGGCACCACCAACGGCCGCCCCATACTGGCGTCGTACGGCGGCATTGTCGCCTACGCCGGCTGGGACAGTGGCGGCGGATGGATGGTGAAGCTCGACCACGATAGCGGATGGGAGACCCTGTACCTTCACATGATCGAGTCGCCACCGGTCAGGACTGGACAAGCGGTGGCGCTCGGCCAGCAGATCGGCCGGGTGGGCAGCACCGGGGACTCCAGCGGCCCCCACCTGCACTACGAACAGCACGCCGATGGAAATAAGGTCGAGTCGTGGTTCAACGGGGCCCCGTCGGGCATCACGTCCGACGGCGACCCGCGGACAGGCCCCCTCTACATCGACGGTCCCGTCTCGGCCCCGGTCGACCTCATCAGCCGGAACGGATGCGGCGGCGGCCGCCAGTCGGTGGGTGATTATGACGGGGATGGGCGTACGGATATGGCGTTGTATCGGCGGGATTGCACTAACGGTTCGGCGTGGTGGATTTACAGCGTGCATCTTGATCGGCAGATCCGCGGTGGTACTCGTTATGGGGGCTGTGGCGACATTCCTGCGCCTGGTGATTATGACGGGGATGGGCGTACGGATATGGCGTTGTATCGGCGGGATTGCACTAGCGGTTCGACGTGGTGGATTTACAGCGTGCATCTTGATCGGCAGATCCGCGGTGGTACTCGTTATGGGGGCTGCGGCGACATCCCCGCCACCGCCACCTGACCGACCCTCACCGCCCCGGGCCGCCATCCATGGGTGACCCGAGGCGGGCCGCTGTGGGGGCTGCGGACGCACCCTCGACCGTCCCACGGGGGGCGCCCGGCGACCGCCGTTCGAGGGCTCTCAACGCGCCGCCGGCGTCAGCACTGCCCGGCGCCGCGGCGACTCGCATGCGCGCGGAAGCTCTCGACGGGGGTGGCCTGTCCCGACCTTGCCAAGATGGTCGCGCGGGCCACCCGACGTCGTGGATGATCGCGGAGGCGCTGACCATCGTCGGGACCGCCTTTCAAGTGAGGCGCCGCAGCCGCCCGTGGTGGTGCACCTGCCGCCGGAGGCACCCGGGCGACTGCGCGCGCAGTACACGCTCCTGCGCGGCCGGGTCTGCGGCGCTCTCAGGCTCGGCGCGCTGTCACCGCGCCTCGACGGCGCCGCCTGAGGCCATCGCCGCAGCGCAGCCCGCCATCCCTCGTCAACTCTGGTTGACGCCGCCCATGTCGTCAACTAGCGTTGACGACATGGAGAAGCCGTCCGAGGTCGCCGCGGCCGCCGGCAGCGCTGACCCGAAGGTGGGGCTGCGGGCCGTCGTGGCCCTGCACCGCCTGGCCGACGCGTTGGAGGCGGTGCAGGTGCGCAACGCCCGCCGACTGGGCTGGTCGTGGCAGGAGATCGCCGACGCGCTGGGCGTCAGCAAGCAGGCCGTGCACAAGAAGTACGCGGGGAGGATCTGATGTTCGAACGGTTCACCGATGCGGCGCGGGCCGTCGTGAACGGCGCGCCGGTAGAGGCACAGCGGCTGCAGCACCCACTCACCGGCACCGAGCACCTGTTGTTGGCGCTGCTGCGCCACGGCGAGGGGGCCGGCGCCCTACTTCGGGCGGCCGGCGTGACCTCCGAGGGGGTGGAGGCGGCGATCGGCCGTCTGCTGCACGTCGGGCGTGAGGTGCTCGACGAGGAGGACGCGGCGGCGCTGCGCGCCATCGGGGTGGATCTGGACGAGGTACGCGCCCGTATCGAGCAGGACTTTGGGCCGGGTTCCCTGGCGCCGCCGCCGGAGCCGCCGCGCCGCTGGTTCGGGCTGCGACGCCGGGGAGCCGCGCGCCCCGCTGGGGTCATCGATCACCTGCCGTACTCACCACGGGCGAAGAAGGTGCTCGAGCTGGCGCTGCGGGAGTCGCTGCGGCTCAAGCACGGTTACGTAGGCGCGGAGCACGTACTGCTCGGCCTGCTGCGCGAGAACGCTGGGCTCGGGGCCAGCGTTCTCGCGGACGCCGGGGTCGACGTCGAGCGGCTGCGCCGCCGCACGGAGGTGGCGCTGCGCGCGGCGGCGTGAACCCGGCCAGGTCGGGCCGGTTCAGTCGTGCTCCGCATGGTGGCCTGAGCCGCCACCGTGCTGACCTGAGCCGCCACCGTGCGGGCCGGGAGCGCTTCCCGGGCCAGCCTGGCCGGGCTCGACCACCACGAACTGGCCCATCATGCCCCGGTCCTCGTGCAGCAGTACGTGACAGTGGAACATGTACGGGGTGTTCGGGTCGCTGTAGTCGGTGAACCGCAGCACCAGCTCCACCGGTTCCTGCGGGCGCAGGTACACCGTGTCCTTCCAGCCGCGCAGGTGCGGCGGCGGAGGCTGGCCCCCGACGCTGCGTACCTGGAACTGCACGTCGTGCACGTGGAAGCTGTGTGGGGTGCCGTCGGTGTTGACCACCCGCCACACCTCGGTCGTGTCGCGCACGACCGTGGCGTCCACCCGCCCGGCGTCCATCCGGCGGCCGTTGATACTGCTGCCGGCGAGCCGGAACTGCCGGGTCGTCGCCGCGGACGAGGCGTCCAGCGCGGGTGCGGGCGCCAACCGCTGCGGCAGCGGCGGGCTTGTGGCCAGTCGGGGCGCGGCGCGCAGCTGGAGGAGGTCGAGGGTGTCGTGCCCGCCGACGAACCGCTCCCCGATCGCGCCGAGCCCCAGGCGCTGCGGGTAGCTGCGCAGCACGGTCCGCTCCCCGGGGCGCATCGCCACCACGATCTCGGCCCGCTCACCGGCGGCCAGCGGCACGCGGGTCGTCTCGTGCGGTGCGGCGAGCAGGCCGCCGTCGGTGCCGACCAGCGCGAAGCGCCGGTCGTCGGCGAAGCCGAACTCGTACGCGCGGGCATTGGAGGCGTTGAGCAGGCGCAGTCGCACCAGCTCGGTGGTGACGGAGAGGTACGGACCGACCGTGCCGTTGACCGCGATCGTGTCGCCCAGCACGCCGACGTCGCCCAGCGCGCTGTCGCCCTCGTCCAGGCGGTCGCCGTCCAGGCGCTTGTCCTGGACGATCAGCGGGATGTCGTCGACGCCGTAGCGGCGCGGCAGCGCCGCCGCGTCGGTGCCGGGATCGTCCACGATGAACAGACCGGCCAGGCCCCGGTAGACGTGCGTGGCGGTCCGGCCGTGCGGGTGTGGGTGGTACCACAGCGTGGCGGCCGGCTGGTCGACCCGCCAGGTGGGCGACCAGGTGCCCGCCGGCGGGACGAGCTGGTGCGGCCCGCCGTCCATGCGGGCGGGCAGGTGCATGCCGTGCCAGTGCACCGTGGTCGCCTCGGGCAGGTCGTTGCGCACGTTCACCACGACGTGCTCACCGCGGCTCGCCCGCAGCGTGGGCCCCAGGTAGCCGCCGCCGAAGCCCCAGGTCGGCACCTTTACGTCGCCGAACGAGTGCCGGCCCGGCGCGGCCCGCAGGTCGAACACCCGACGCCCCGCGGCGTCCAGAGTGGACGGCGCGAGGGGCGGGACGGCCAGCGGCCGGGCGAACTCGACCTGCCCGGCGGTGGAGACCACGAGGCCCTGCCACAGCGCCCGGGCGCCGAGCGCCCCGCCGCCGCACAGCAGGGCCAGCCCGAGCGCCGCCGCGAGCAGCACCCGCCGCAGCCGGCGGGACCGCCGGCTGCGGCGGGTGCTGCTC
>DATMJT010000347.1:0-3965 GCA_035553735.1 Pilimelia sp. | reverse complement strand
GGTCTCGGTGATGCCGAACATGTTCACCACCCGGCACCGGTCGGGCGGGTAGCGGCGGAACCACGGGTCCAGGGCCGCCACGTCCAACGCCTCGCCGCCGAAGATCAGCAGCCGCACCGCGAGCGTCGCCTCCTGCCGCTGGTCGACGTCGCGCAGCCCGACGAACGCCGACGGCGTCTGGTTCAGCACCGTCACCCGCCGCCGCGCCAGCAGCGCGTGGAACTCCTCCGGCGAGCGCGACACCCAGTAGGGCACGACGACCAGGTGCCCGCCGGTCAGCAGGCAACCCCAGATCTCCCACACCGAGAAGTCGAACGCCGCCGCGTGGAACAGTGTCCACACGTCGTCGCCGCCGAGCCCCAGGTCGGCGGCCGTGGCCGCCACCAGCGCGCCGACCTGCCGGTGCGCGACGACCACGCCCTTCGGGCGGCCCGTCGAACCCGAGGTGTAGATGACGTAGGCGGGCGCCGTCGCGTCCGGCGGCGTCGCCGGCGCGGCGTCGCCGGCGAGCTCCTCGTCCGCCAGCTCCCCGGGGCGCACCACGCGCCGGTCCCCGAAGTCCGTCACGGTGCTCACCACGAGGGTCAGGCCGGCGTCCTCGGCCGTGAAGCGCAGCCGCTCCGCCGGGTACGTCGGGTCCATCGGCACGTACGCCGCCCCGGTCTTCAGGACGCCCAGGAGCGCCGCCACCAGGTCGGTGTCCCGCTCCAGGCACACCCCCACGCGGGTGCCCGGCGCCGCGCCGAGCCGCCGCAGCGCCCCGGCGTACCGGTCGGTGAGCGCGTCGAGTTCGCGGTAGGTCAGCGTGCCGCGGTCGTCGGAGACCGCCGGCGCGTCCGGCCGGCTGCGGGCGACCGCCCGGAACGCCGCCGGGATCGTCGGCCCCACCGGCGCCGCCGTCGCGGCCGTGCGGCCCAGCTCGACCAGGGCGGCGCCCTCCGCGGCGTCCAGCAGGGCCACCGCGCCCACGGCGGCGGGTGCGGCGGCCGGGTCGGCCAGCGCGGCGAGCGTCCGGGTCACGTGCGCGGCCAGCTGTGCGGCGATGGCGGGCGACGCCGCCGCCGGCTCGTACCAGCAGTCGCCCGCGACGGCACCGTCCGCGCGGCGGTACCAGCAGAGGGTCACCGGGAACGGCGGGCGCAGAAACGGCCGGTAGCCCGGCGCGGGGTCGTCGAGGAACACCACCCCGAGGTCGGGGACCGGCTGGCCGTCGGTCACCGCCGGCCGGGCCGCGATGGCCGCCGCGGCGTGGCCGACCAGCTCCCCCGGGCGCATGCCGGCGGCGACCGGCACCGTCAGCGCGGCGACGTCGTCGGCCGCGCAGTCGAGCAGGCCGACCGGCGGCTCGTCGCCGTCACCGTAGCGGTGCCGGACGGCTGCCACCGCCGCCACCAGCACCGCCGCCGTGACGCCGGCACCGGGCACGGGCGACAGCGGCACCGAGGCCGTCGCGCCCGGCTCGCCCAGCCCCCACGCCGGCATCCGCGCCGCCGGCCCCGACGTGCGGGGCGGGTCGGCCGGCGCCGCCACGGTGACGCTCTCGTCGCCGGTCAGCAGCAGCCGCGCCACCGCCGCCAGCCCGGCCCGGTCCAGCCGGGACCGGTGCACCACCAGGACCAGGTCGGCGCCGCCGTCGGCGGTGTAGTGCAGCAGCACCGCCCGCAGGAGTGCGCCGGCCCGGCCGATGCCGCGCCCCTCCTCGCGGGCGCGCCGCGCCACCGACGGCGGGTCCGCCGGCCCGCCCGGCAGGTCCTCCAGCCAGACCCGCACGTCGGCCGGCAGGGCGCCCCGCCCGTGGGCCGCCGCGAGGTGGTCGAGCACCTGTCCCGGCGTCGTGCCCGCCGGCACGGGGACCGTCAGCCGGTGGCAGGCGCGGTCGACGTCGGTGTCGAAGTCGGCGCGGGCGAAGAACGCCGCGGCGGTCCCCCGGCGGGTGCGGAGCGAAACAGACATGGGGCTTCTCCTGGCTGGGTACGCGGTGCCGGTCGTCGAGCTGAGTGACTGCTCAGCGGGTCGTGAAGCCGCCGTCGACGGTCACCGTGCTGCCGGTCACCTGGGCCGCCTCGTCGCTGGCCAGCCAGAGCACGGCCGACGCCACGTCCTCGGGCCCGACCAGCGCGTTCATCGGCTGCGAGGCGAGAAACTCCGGCATCTGGTCCTCGGCCGCCACGCCCAGGGAGCGCGCCACCTCCGACAGCATCCGGCCCTCCAAGGTCGGCTCCTCCCGGACCTGCCCCGGGCACACGACGTTGACCCGCACCTGCCGCGCCGCATAGTCCAGCGCCGCCGCCTTCGTCAGGCCCACCAGGCCGTGCTTGGCCGCGACGTACCCGGCGAAGTGCCGGTAGCCCACCAGGCCCGCGGTCGACGAGACGTTGACGATGCTGCCGCCGCGCTGCCGGGCCATCGCCGGCGCCACCGCCTTGATCATGCGCCACGACCCGGAGAGGTCGATGTCGATCATCACGGACCACTCCTCCTCCGTGATGTCGTGGCTGGCCTTGCCGGACGGCGCGGCGATGCCCGCGTTGTTGACGAGCACGTCCAGCCGCCCGAACCGGTCCAGGCCGGCGGTGACCGCGGCGTCCACCGCGGCCTGGTCACGCACGTCCGCCGGGGCGGTCACCACCGCCGCACCCCGCTCGCGGCACTGCCGCGCCGTGGCGGCCAACTGGCCGGCGCTGCCGAGCGGATAGGGCACCGCCGGCACGTCCGCCGCGATGTCCATCAGCACCAGGTCGGCGCCCTCCTCGGCGAACCGCAGCGCGCACGCCCGGCCGAGCCCGCGCGCCGCCCCGGTGATGACCGCGGTCTTACCGGACAGCCGCATGCGCCCGGCCCTCCAGGTCGCGCGGGGAGCCGCCGCCGACCCCGGCGGTCAGGGCGGCGACGCGCTCCACCAGCCACGCGGCGTCGCCGTCGAGGTACATGTGACCGCCGTCCACCTCGACCTCGGCGAACTCGCGGGAGGTCGCCCGCCGCCACGTCGCCGCGGCCGCCGCGGACACCAGGTGGTCGTCCCGGCCGCGGATCGAGGTGATCGGCGCGTCGAGCGGCCGGTCGGACGTCGGCACGTAGCTCTCGTGCATCCGCACGTCCGCGCGCAGCGTCGGCAGCAGCAGCTCGCGCATCTCCGGAATGTCGAACGCCGGATGGCGGTACCCGGCGAAGTCCTGCACCCGGGCCAGGAAGGCGTCGTCGTCCAGCCCGGTCGCGCGCTCCGTCCGCCCGTCCCACGGCCCCTGCGAACCGCTGACGACCAGGTGAACCACCTCGTGATCCCCGTGGTCGGCGATCCGGTGCGCCAGCTCGTAGGCCAGGATGGCGCCGAGGCTGTGACCGAAGAGCGCGACCGGCCCGTCGCCGATGAGCTCCAGCGCCACCGGCAGCAGGCCGTCCGCCGCCTGCTGGACGTTCGTGTACGGCTCCTCCGCGACGAGGCGCTCGCGCCCCGGCAGCTGCACCGGCCGCACGTCCAGGCCCGCGACGCCGTAGCCGCGCCACGGGAAGTAGAAGCTGGCCCCGGCGCCGGCGAACGGCAGGCACAGCAACGGCAGCAACGGCAGCATTCCACACTCCTTGCAGACGGCGTCAGCGACGCCTCGACACTGAGAGGACTCGGGGCTCCGCGCCCGTCGACGGCCACGACTGACGGCGGCGTCACCTGGCGACCTCGTGAGTTCGCCAGTTCACGATGTCCAGGTGACGGAAGGCACGTCGCACCGGCACCCGTCGGCAGTGGATGCGGTCGGGCGAGCCGGTGTGGATCGACGCCCCAGCATCGTGCAGGACGCGTCGATCACCGGCCTCGCCTGAACAGGCAGGCATGCCTGCCGGACCGCGCCAGCGAGCGTTGACCGGTCGGACCATGACAGGGGTCCCCTATAATCCGGCGCTCCGATGTCGACCGACGCCCCCGCGCCACCGCCCCACCACGGCAGCCTGCATCGACGATGGACACTGGG
>DATMJT010000346.1:0-4337 GCA_035553735.1 Pilimelia sp. | reverse complement strand
AATCGCCAGTACTGGCTGGTGTAACGAGCCAGGCAACGGGCAGTCGCGCAGGTCAGTCCCCTGCCCCCGGACCCGGCGGCCGCCGGTCGGCGGGCCCACCGGAGGGCCGGTCGCCGCCCCGGCCGGCGTCGGCCGCCCCCGGGACCCGGGGCGGTCGCGGCGGATCCGCCGGCGCCACGGATCCATGGACATGCCCGGACGTCGAGCGCGCGCGCAGGAACGGATCGCAGCGCCAATCGTTGTCCTTTTGACGAACTGCACACCGCCATGCCCAGGTGTCTCCGGTAAACACCCGAATGGATGGAAATGAATAAGTGGTTCTACCGTGCGGTCGGTACGGTCGGCGTCGCCAGCGGCTTTCTCCTGCTCGGCGGCGGCGCGGCCTACGCTGACCAGGCCGACGCCCGGCCCGCCACCGACCCCCAGCAGCTGCGCGGCGCGCTCGACGCCCTCTTCACCCCCCTGGCGGACACGCCGGTCACCCCCCTGGCGGACACGCCGGTCACCCCCCCGGCGGACAAGCCGGCTAGCCCCCTGGCCGGCACGCCGGTCGGCCTCCTGACGGGCGTGCCCACGAACCCGCTGGCGAGCGTGCCCGCGGGCGGCCTCGGCGACGCCACCCCGCTCGGCCCCGGTGCCCTGCTGGGCGCCCCACCGCCCTGGCCGACGACGGAGCAGTCGACGCCCCGGGGCGGCGTGGACCCGGCGGCCCTGCTGTCCGGGCTGCCGGCGGCCGGCGACCCGCTGACCGGGGCGGCGTCGTTCCTGGCCGCACCGCTCGGCGACCTGCCCCTCGCCGACGCGGCGGCCCGGCGCAGTGGCGACCGGGTGGCCGGCGTCGGCCCGCTGCACACCGCCCCGCCTGCCAGCGACCTCCCGCTGGACGCCCTGGCCACCAACGGCCTCCCGCTCGACGCCCTGCCGACCGGCGGCCTCCCGCTCGACGCCCTGCCGACCAGCGGGCTGCCACTGAACGGCCTGCCCACCGACCGCCTGCCCACCGACCGCCTGCCCACCGACGGCCTGCCCACCGACGGCCTGCCGACCGGCGGGCTGCCGCTCGATGGCCTGCCCACCAACGGTCTCCCGCTGGGCGCCGCCGCCGGCGCCCCGCTCGCCGGCCTGCCCCGGGCGGCCGCGCCGGACCCCGCCAACATCACCGACCATCCGGCCTTCGACGCCCTGCCGGGGGCGGTGCGACCCACCGTGCGGACCGGTTCCGTCGGCACCCACCTGCCCGCCACGGGACCGATGCAGGTGGACACGCAGCGCGCGGGCACCGTGCCGCCGATCATCGGCGACGCCCTGGCGCGGCAGCGTCCGCACCTGTTCGACCCGGCCGACGCGACCGGTGCGGCCGGCGACACCGTCGGGGGGGCGCACCGGGCCGCCGCGCACACTCCCCGGCACGCCGCGCACGCTCCGACCGAGCGGCCCATCTTCGGCGAGGACGCGGACTTCCGCTGATCCGCCGGCGCGGAAAGTCACCGGTTGGAACCAGCGCCCGCGCGGGTATTGGCTCGTTAACCGGCAGAGACAACGAGGGGCTCCGATGGAACGGGCAACGGCAGTGCAGGCGACGGGGGTGTTCCTGGTAACGCTCGCCGCCGGCCTGCCGTTCGCGCTGGACGTCGGGCGCTGGCTGGCCGGGCCCGCCGACCAGGCGACCACCCCGACCCCGGTCCACACCGTCTACGTCGACGCCGGCAAGTCCGCCCCCGCCGTCGAGCCGGTTCAGGCCGTCCAGCACCGTCCGGCGCCCCAGCGGACGCTCGACCCCACGGCCAGCCCCAGCGCCAGCGCCACGCCGTCGGCCGAGCCCTCGACCTCGCCCTCGCCGCCGCCGAGCAGCGCCGGGCCCACACCGCCCGCACCGGAGCCGAGCGGCGTGCCCGTGCCGACCCCCACCCAGCCCGAGCCCGGGCCGGAGCCGTCGGC
The DNA here is from genome assembly GCA_035553735.1 of Pilimelia sp. Lineage (GTDB taxonomy): Bacteria > Actinomycetota > Actinomycetes > Mycobacteriales > Micromonosporaceae > DATMJT01. Next base: position 2,399 of record DATMJT010000346.1, on the reverse strand, counting down.
CACCGGGCCGTCCGAGCCGACCGTGGCGCCCGAGCTCACCCCCGTGCCTGAGCCTTCGCTCTGAGCCGTCTCGGCGCGCTTCACCGCATATTGGACGCCGGGACCGCACCATACGTAGCCGTGTGTAGAGACAACCCGTCCCCCGTCTTGGCAGGCTGGGTGTCATGACCCTGATCCTGCGCTCCGCCACGGTCAGCGACCTCGGCCTCGTCCGGTCGAACAACGAGGACGCCGGGTACGCCGGCCGGCGGCTGCTCGCCGTGGCCGACGGTATCGGCGGCGGCCCGGCCGGCGAGTGGGCCAGCGAACTGGTCATCCGGACCGTCGTCACCGCCGAGGACGCGCCCGCGGAGGCCGAGCCGGCCGCCGCGCTGCTCGCCGCCCTGACCACGGCCAACGAGCTGATCCGCGCCGCGGTGGAGGGCGACCCGGCGCTGAACGGGTCGGGCACCACCCTCACGGCGCTGCTGCTCAGCGGCGAGCGGCTCGGGCTGCTGCACGTCGGCGACTCGCGGGCGTACCTGCTGCGCGAGGGGAGCCTGCGCCGGCTCACCACCGACGACACGTTCGTCCAGCTGCTCATGGAGCGCGGGGCGCTGACCGCGGAGGAGGCACGCCGCCACCCCCAACGGTCGGTGGTGATCCGCGCCGTGCAGGGACGGGAGCTTGAGGCCACGGCCGCCGAGCTGTCGGCCCGCCTCGGGGACCGCTACCTGGTGTGCAGCGACGGACTGTCGGACGTGGTGTCGGACGAGCTGCTGGCCCGCACGCTGGCCGACCACGACGATCCGCGCCAGTGCGCCGAGCAGCTCGTCCGGCTCGCCGTCGACGCCGGCGGCCCGGACAACGTCACCGTGGTCATCGGCGACGTCGTCGACAGCGGGGGCGACGCCTCCGGCGACGACGGTGCGGACCCCGGGGACGTTGTTGCCGGAGGGGGCGGAATGAGCGGTGCGGGCGGCGACGCGGCGTAGGCCCGACGCGGCTCCGGCGTAGGCCCGCGGCAGCTCCGGGCGTAGTCCCGCGGCGTAGGCCCGACGCGGCTTCGGGCGTACGCCCGCGGCGTAGGCCCGTCAGCCGGCCGGGCCGGCGGCGTTCGGGGTACCCGGGTCGTCCGGCAGGGCCGCGCGGCGCCGGGCGAGGTGGTCGCGCTCCACATCGCTCGTGGTGAGGGCGATCGCCGCGGCGTAGGCGGCCCGCGCCTGGCCGGGGCGCCCGGCGCGGGCCAGCAGCTCGGCCCGCACCACGTGGAACGGCTGGTACGCGGGCAGGTCCAGCCGGTCCAGGAGGTCGAGTCCGGCGCACGGGCCGTGCAGCTCCGCCACGGCCACCGCCCGGTTGAGCGCCACCACAGCCGTGGGCTGCAGCGCGAGCAGGTGGTCGTACAGGGCCAGGATCTGCGCCCAGTCCGTCTCCGCTGCGGTGGCGGCGTCGCTGTGCACGGCGTTGATCGCGGCCTGGATCTGGTACGGCCCCGGGGCGCCGCGGCGCAGGCAGGCCCGCACCAGGGCGCGCCCCTCGGCGAGCAGTGCCCGGTCCCAGCGGCTGCGGTCCTGGTCGGGCAGCAGCACCAGCGTGCCGTCGGCGGCCGTGCGGGCCGGCTGCCGGGCCTGGAGCAGCAACAGCAGTGCCAGCAGGCCGGCGGGCTCCGGCTCGTCGGGCATGAGGTCGACGAGCAGCCGCGCCAGTCGGATCGCCTCCCCGCACAGCTCGGCGTCGACGAGCGTGCCGCCCTCGGCGATCCAGCCGGCGTTGAAAACGAGGTAGATCACCGCCATGACCGGCCGCAGCCGCTCCGGGAGGTCGGCGTCCGTGGGCACCCGGTACGGGATGCGGGCGTCGCGGATCTTGCGCTTGGCCCGGACCAGCCGCTGCGCCAGAGTGGCCTCGGGCAGCAGGAAGGCCCTGGCGATGGTGGGGGTGTCCAGGCCGCCGAGCAGCCGCAGGGTGAGCGCCACCTGCGCCGGCCGGGCCAGCGCCGGGTGGCAGCAGGTGAACATCAACCGCAGGCGGTCGTCCGGCACGGCGGTGTCCTCCTCCGGCTGGTCGTCGAGGCGCTCGCTCAGGCGCACCGCGCGCTCCTGGCGCTCCTGCCGGGTGGCGTCGCGGCGCAGGCGGTCGATCGCGCGGCGGCGGGCGGTGGTCACGATCCAGCCACCCGGGTTGGGCGGTACGCCGTCGCGGGGCCACCGGGCGGCGGCCACCAGGAAGGCGTCCTGGACCGCCTCCTCGGCGCGGTCGATGTCGCCGAGGAGGCGGACCAGCGTGGCCACCACCCGGCCGTGCTCGCGGCGGAACACGGCCGCGATGGCGCCGCCGACGTCGGTCGCGGGTGCGGCGGCGGGGGTGTCGACCACCCTCACCCGGCCTGGAAGGGACGCACCTCGACCGGGTTGCGG
>DATMJT010000345.1:0-12396 GCA_035553735.1 Pilimelia sp. | reverse complement strand
CCCGCCGGCCGGCGGGTCCGCGCCGGCCGGGGCGCCCCCGGCGGCCGGGCCCGCGCACGCCGGCGCGGCGCCGCCGCGGCGCAAGCCCTCCCCGCGGCCGCGGAGGCCGAGCTGAGGCCGCCGGCCGAGACGACCCCGGCGGGGACGGCGGGCGTACGCTGGGGCCGCGGGCAGCACCCGGGCTGCCCGCCCGGCGAGGAGGGGTAGTACTCAGGTCATGGCGACCGACAGGCCGGAGTCGTCGCTGCGCCGCTTCCTCCAGCGCCTCACCGCCAGCGAGGCGGAGCTGGACGCACAGGAGCTCCAGCGGGGCAGCGCCGAGTCGGGCAGCACGCCGGCGGGGCAGTGCCGCCGGGGACAGCTGGTGCGCGTCTCCGGCCGGCTGCGCACCGTGGTCTACACGCCCCGGACGAACCTGCCCACGCTGGAGGCGGACCTTTACGACGGCAGCGACGTGGTGACCCTGGTCTGGTTGGGCCGCCGGCACATCGCCGGCATCGAGCCGGGGCGCCAGCTCACCGCCCGCGGGCGGGTGGCGGTACGCGACGATCGCAAGGTCATTTACAACCCGTACTACGAGCTGGAAGCGCCCACATGACGATCGACCCACCGCGGGGCGCGCCGCCGCCCGCCTCCCCGGCCGAGGCCGACCCCGACGCCGAGGCGCCGCTGCCCAGCTTCGCCGAGCAGATGGCCCAGCAGCTCGGCGGCTGGCGGGGGCTGTTCGAGTCCAGTGTGCCGGTCGCGGTCTTCGTCCTGGTCAACATCGTCGGGCAGCTGCGACCGGCCCTCATCGCCTCCGTCGGCGTGGCGCTGGCGATCGCCGCCGCGCGGCTGGCCCAGCGACGCCCGGTGCGCCACGCGCTCAACGGCCTGTTCGGCATCGGCCTCGGCGCCCTGATCGCCTGGCGCACCGGCGAGGAGCGGGACTTCTACCTGCCGGGGATCCTGCTCGGCGTGGCCTACGGCGTCGCGCTGCTGGCCTCCGTGGCGGTCCGCCAGCCGCTGGTCGGCTGGATCTGGTCGGTGGTGGTGGCCGGCGGGCAGTCGCACTGGCGGGAGAGTCCCCGGCTGGTGCGCACCTTCGGCCGGCTGACCATCCTGTGGGGCGTGGTGTGGCTGCTGAAGGTGGCCGTCCAGGCCGCGCTCTACCTGCTGCACATGGACACCGCGCTGGGCGTGGCCCGGCTGGCGCTGGGCTACCCGCCGTACGCCCTGCTGCTGGCCGTGACCGTGTGGCGGGTCCGGCGGGTGACCCGCGAGGAGCCGCTGCTCGCGCCGGGTGCCGCGGGGCCGGGCGCCGCGGGTCCGGAAATCGCCGGGCCGGATGCCGCGGGTCCCGGTACCGCGGGTTCGGATGCCCCGGGGCCGGGGACCGCCGGCCGCGACGTGGCCGGGGCCCCGGCCGCCGGGGCCCCGGCCGCCGGGGCGGGGCCGGTCGGCGCCCGCGAGGTCAGGGGACCGGACGCGGCCGGGTGAGCGCGTCGGGGCCGAGGATCACCGTCCGCACGTCGTCCTCCACCTCCGCGGTGCACACGAAGACCAGCTCGTCGCCGGCCTCCACCGAGTCGTCCGGGGAGGGCACCAGCACCCGCCGGCCGCGCACGATGGCCACCAGCGCGGAGTCGCGGGGCAGCGGCACGTCGCGCACCGGGCGGCCGACGTAGGGCGCGGTCGGCGGCAGCGTGATCTCCACGAGGTTGGCCTCGCCCTGCCGGAAGGTCATCAACCGGACCAGGTCGCCGACGGTGACCGCCTCCTCGACCAGGGCGGCCATCAGGCGCGGCTTGCTCACCGCCACGTCCACGCCCCACTGCTCGGTGAACAGCCACTCGTTCTCCGCCCGGTTCACCCGGGCCACCACCCGGGCCACCGCGAACTCGGTCTTGGCCAGCAGGGACACCACCAGGTTCACCTTGTCGTCCCCGGTGGCGGCCACCACGACGTCGCAGCCGGCCACGTCGGCGTCCTGGAGGCTGCTCACCTCGCACGCGTCGGCCAGCACCCACTCGGCGGCCGGCACCCGCTCCGGGCGCAGCATCCCCGGCTGCCGCTCGATCAGCATGACCTGGTGGCCGTTGCCGATCAGCTCGGTCGCGATGGACCGGCCGACGTTGCCGGCGCCCGCGATCGCCACGCGCATCTTCAGTGCCCCCTCCGCATCTCAGTGCCCCCGCTCGGGGGCGGCCGCGGCCACGGCCGTCACGCCGTCGGCGATGTCGTCGGTGACCAGCACGTAGACCTGGTCGCCGTCCTGCAGGATCGTGGACGGGGTGGGCAGCGAGCCGACCCCGAAGCGCACCACGTACGCGATCCGGGCCCCCATCGCCTCCTCCAGGGCGTGCAGGTGGCGGCCGATCCAGTCGGGGTGCAGCGGCACCTCGACGATCGACACGGTGCTGGTCGGGTCCCGGAAGATCTCGGCGGCCCCCTCGGGGACGAGGTGGCGCAGCATCCGGTCGGCGGTCCAGCGCACCGTGGCCACGGTCGGGATGCCCAGGCGCTCGTACACCTCGGCCCGCTTGGCGTCGTAGATGCGGGCCACCACCCGGGCCACGCCGAAGGTCTCCCGGGCCAGCCGCGCCGAAATGATGTTGGAGTTGTCGCCGCTGGAGACGGCGGCGAACGCGTCCGCGCGCTCGATGCCGGCCTCGCGCAGCACGTCGCGGTCGAAGCCGACGCCGGTCACCGTGATGCCGGCGAAGTCGGCGCCGAGCCGGCGGAACGCGTCCGGGTTCTGGTCGATGATCGCGACCGAGTGCCCCCGCGTCTCCAGGCCGTGCGCGAGCGTGGACCCGACCCGGCCGCACCCCATGATCACGACGTGCACGTGTGACCCTCCCGAGCGAGCTGTCGGCGGCGCGTCGCCGCACACCCCCACGAGCCTGCCACGAACCGGTGCGCCGGGCGGGGCAGGCGCCCGCGCCGCCGGGCGCGCCGCGGACCACGCCCGGATCACGAGTCGGATCACGCGCCGTGGATCACCTCGCGGCCGTGCCGGCGGCCGGACCGCCGTACGCTACCGCATGTGGCCCGTCCCGCCTTCCTGCTCAAGCGGCTCGTGGTCGGCCGACCCTTCCGCTCCGACCGGCTCAAGCACACGCTGCTGCCCAAGCGGGTGGCGCTGCCGGTGTTCGCCTCCGACGCGCTGTCCAGCGTCGCGTACGCCCCCGACGAGGTGCTGCTGACCCTGTCCATCGCCGGGGCCGCCGCGTTCGTGTACGCGCCGTGGGTGGTGCTGGCCGTGGTGGTCGTGATGTTCACCGTGGTGGCCAGCTACCGGCAGAACGTGCACGCCTACCCGTCCGGCGGCGGCGACTACGAGGTGGCCACGGTCAACCTCGGCCCGCGCGCCGGCCTGGCGGTGGCCAGCGCCCTGCTGGTCGACTACGTGCTCACCGTGGCGGTTTCGATCACCTCCGGGGTGGCCAACCTGGGCTCGGTGGTGCCGTTCGTGGCGACCCACAAGGTGCTCATCGCGGTCCTGGCGATCGCCGTGCTCACCGCAATGAACCTGCGCGGCGTCCGGGAGTCGGGCCGGGCGTTCGCCCTGCCCACCTACGCCTTCCTCATCGTGATGTTCGGCATGCTGGCCACCGGGCTGGTGCGGGTCTTCGTGCTGGGCCACGACCTGCGTGCGCCGAGCGCCGATCTGGTGATCACCGCCGAGGAGCACCACCTGACCAGCTTCGCCATGGCGTTCCTGCTGCTGCGCACGTTCTCCTCGGGCTGCGCGGCGCTGACCGGGGTGGAGGCGATCGCCAACGGCGTGCCGGCGTTCCGGGCACCCAAGAGCCGCAACGCGGCCACCACCCTGCTGTTGCTCGGGGTCCTGGCGGCGACCATGCTGGTGGGCATCATCGCGCTGGCCCGCGCCACCGGGCTGCAGTTCCTGGAGAACCCGGCGCTGCAGATCGTCGAGGGTCCGGCCGGGTACGTGCAGAACACGGTCACCACGCAGCTCGGGGAGGCGGTCTTCGGCTCCGGCTCGGTGCTGCTGTTCGCGGTCGGCGGGGCCACCGCGCTGATCCTGTTCCTGGCCGCCAACACGGCCTTCACGGGCTTCCCGGTGCTGGGCTCGATCCTGGCCCAGGACCGCTACCTGCCCCGTCAGCTGCACACCCGCGGCGACCGGCTGGCGTTCTCCAACGGCATCCTGTTCCTGGCGGTGTGCGCCGTGGTGCTCGTCGTGGCGTTCCAGGCGGAGGTCACCCGGCTCATCCAGCTCTACATCGTCGGGGTGTTCGTCTCGTTCACCCTCTCCCAGGCGGGCATGCTGCGGCACTGGAACCGCCACCTGCGCACCGAGCGGGACCCCGCCGCCCGGCGCCGCATGTACCGGTCGCGGGCGATCAACGGCTTCGGGATGGTGCTCACCGGCGCGGTGCTGGTCATCGTGCTGGTCACCAAGTTCACCCACGGCGCGTGGCTGGCCATCGCGGCGATGGGCGTGGGCTACGCGACGATGCTGGGCATCCGGCGCCACTACGACCGGGTGGCGCGCGAGCTGGCGCCGGCCGAGGAGCGGCCGGTGCTGCCGGCGCGCAACCACGCGGTGGTCCTGGTCAGCAAGCTGCACCAGCCCACGCTGCGGGCGGTGGCCTACGCCCGGGCGACCCGCCCGGACACGCTGACCGCCGTGACGGTCAACGTCGACGACAAGGACACCCGCGCACTGCAGCAGGAGTGGGAGCGCCGCGACATCCCGGTGCCGCTGACGGTGGTGGACTCGCCGTACCGGGAGATCACCCGGCCGATCGTGGAGTTCGTCAAGTCGGTGCGTCGCCAGTCGCCCCGCGACGTGGTCACGGTCTTCATCCCGGAGTACGTGGTCGGCAGGTGGTGGGAGCACCTGCTGCACAACCAGAGCGCCCTGCGGATCAAGACCCGGCTGCTGTTCGAGCCCGGCGTGATGGTGACCAGCGTGCCGTGGCAGCTGGAGTCCACCGCCCAGATGGACCTCGAGCGCATCGACCGGGACCTGACCCAGGGGCCGGCGCGCGGGCCCCGGCACGGCCGGGCCCGGGCCCACGCGGGCCCCGGCGCGCCGCCCGACGGTGCTGCCGCGGCGGGCCGCGACGGCGGGGAGCCGGCGGTCGGCGCCCCGGCGGGGGCGCTGCCGCCGGAGGCCGCGGCGGAGCAGCGGCCGTGACGCCGGCCCCGCCGCCCGGCGGACCGGCCCGGGCCGGCGCCGCGCCGCACCGGGCGGCCGAGGCGAGCGACCCCGCCGCGCCGCACCGGGAGGCCCCAGCGAGCGGCCCCGCCGCGCCGCGCCGGGCGGCCGAGCCGGCGGGCGACCCCGGGGAGGGCGAGCGGGTCGAGCTGACCGTGGGCGCGGTGGCCCACGGCGGGCACTGCGTGGCCCGGCTGGGCGGTCCTGCGGGCCGGGTGGTGTTCGTGCGCCACGCCCTGCCCGGCGAGCGCGTGCTGGCCGAGGTGACCGAGGTGCACCGGTCGTACCTGCGGGCCGACGCCGTGGCGGTCCTCGACCCGGCGCGCGACCGGGTCGCGCCGCCCTGCCCGTACGCCCACCCGGGCGGCTGTGGGGGCTGCGACCTGCAGCACGTGGCCCCGGCGGCGCAGCTGCACTGGAAGAGCGCGGTGGTGCGCGAGCAGCTGCTGCGGCTGGCTCGGCTGAGCCCGGAGGAGCTCGACGCCCTGGACCTGCGGGTGCGGCCGCTGCCCGGCGGGCCGCTGGGCTGGCGGACCCGGGTGCGGTACGCGGTGGCGGCCAGCGACCGGGCGGGCCTGCTCAAGCACCGCTCCCACGAGGTGGTCGCCGTGGACCGGTGCCGGATCGCGCACCCCGCGGTGCAGGACGCGCCGGTGACCGGGCGGGACTGGCCGCACGCCGCGGCCGTGGAGGTGGCCACCGGGGCCACCGGCGAGGTGTCGGTGCGGGTGGACGGGCGGCCGTACCGGGGTCCGGAGCATACCGTGGAGCGGGCGCTCGGCCGTGAGTGGGCGCTGCCGCCGGGGGCCTTCTGGCAGGTGCACCCGGCGGCGGCGGAGACGCTGGCCGGCGCCGTGGTGGAGCTGCTCGCGCCGCGGCCCGGCGAGGCCGCGTGGGACCTGTACGGCGGGGCGGGCCTGTTCGCCGCCGCGCTCGCCGGCCCGCTGGGGCCGACCGGCGCCGTGACCGTCGTGGAGCTGCCCGGTCCGGCGGTCGACGCCGGCCGCCGGGCCCTGGCGGACGCCCCGCGGGTGCGGTTCGTGCCGGCCCGGGTGGAGGCGGCGCTGCGCCGCCGGCTGCTGCCCACCCCGGTGGACCTGGTGGTGCTCGACCCGCCGCGGGCGGGCGCCGGGCCGGCGGTGGTGCGCGCGGTGGCGGCGGCCGGGCCGCGCGCGGTGGCCTATGTGGCCTGTGACCCCGCGGCCTTCGCCCGGGACGTGCGGTTTTTCGCCGCGCACGGCTGGCGGCTGGACCGCGTGCGGGCGTACGACTGCTTCCCGATGACCCAGCACGTGGAGCTGGTCGGCCTGCTGGTGCCCGGTGCGCGCCGGGCTCGCGGCGGCACAGGGCCCTTCCCCCGCCCGGATAGACTGGCTCGCCATGAGCGCTGACGAGGCACCGGATACTGCGGGTGGCTTACTGGCTACGCTGCGTTCGCCGCAGGATCTGAAGCGGCTGAGCACCGAGGAGCTGACCGTCCTCGGCGCCCAGATCCGCGACTTCCTGGTCGCCAAGGTCTCCCGCACCGGTGGGCACCTGGGGCCCAACCTCGGGGTGGTCGAGCTGACCCTGGCCCTGCACCGGGTGTTCGACTCGCCGCGGGACCGACTGCTGTTCGACACCGGACACCAGGCGTACGTGCACAAGATCGTGACGGGTCGGCAGGACGGCTTCGACCTGCTCCGCCAGCGCGGCGGGCTGTCGGGCTACCCGAGCCGGGCCGAGAGCGAGCACGACATCATCGAGAACTCCCACGCCTCCACCGCGCTGTCCTACGCCGACGGCATGGCCAAGGCGTTCGCCCTGCGCGGCGAGGAGCGGCACGTGGTCGCGGTGGTCGGCGACGGCGCGCTGACCGGCGGCATGTGCTGGGAGGCGCTGAACAACATCGCCGGCGCCCGCAACCCGCTGGTGATCGTGGTCAACGACAACGGCCGCTCGTACGCCCCCACCATCGGCGGGCTCGCCGACCACCTGGCCACCCTGCGGCTCAACCCCGGCTACGAGAAGGTGCTGGACCTGGTCAAGGACGCGCTGGGCGCCACCCCGCTGGTGGGCAAGCCGCTGTTCGAGGTGCTGCACGCGGTCAAGAAGGGCATCAAGGACGCGGTCGCCCCGCAGGCGCTGTTCGAGGACCTCGGCATCAAGTACGTCGGTCCGGTGGACGGGCACGACGTCGCCGCCCTGGAGTCGGCGCTGCGCCGAGCCAAGGGCTTCGGCGGCCCGGTGATCGTGCACGCGGTCACCCGCAAGGGCTACGGCTACCGCCCCGCCGAGGACGACGAGGCCGACTGCCTGCACGGCCCCGGCGCGTTCGACCCGCGCACCGGGGCGCTGGTCGCCGTGCCCAGCGTCAAGTGGACCCACGTGTTCGCCGAGGAGCTGGTGGCCATCGCCGACGAGCGGCCCGACGTGGTGGGCATCACCGCCGCCATGGGCGAGCCGACCGGCATCGCCACCCTGGCCCGCAAGCACCCCGACCGGGTCTATGACGTGGGCATCGCCGAGCAGCACGCGGTGACCTCCGCGGCCGGGCTGGCGCTGGGCGGGCTGCACCCGGTGGTGGCGGTCTACTCGACCTTCCTGAACCGGGCCTTCGACCAGGTGCTGCTCGACGTGGCCCTGCACCGGCTGCCCGTGACGATCGTGCTGGACCGCGCCGGGATCACCGGGCCGGACGGGCCGAGCCACTACGGCATCTGGGACCTGTCGGTCTTCGGGGTGGTGCCGGGGCTGCGCATCGCCGCGCCCCGCGACGCCGCGACGCTGCGCGAGGAGCTGCGCGAGGCGGTGTCCATCGAGGACGGCCCCACCATCGTGCGCTTCCCGACCGGCGCGGTGCCGGCCGACCTGCCCGCGCTGCGCCGACTGGGCCCGGTCGACGTGCTGGCCGAGTCGTCCCGCCGGGACGTGCTGCTGGTCGCCGTCGGCGCGTTCGGCGGCCTCGGCGTGCAGGTCGCCGCCCGGGTCGCCGAGCAGGGCTACGGGGTGACCGCGGTCGACCCGCGCTGGGTGCGTCCGGTGCCGGTCGAGCTGGTCGCGCTGGCCCGCGAGCACCGCCTGGTCGTCACGGTCGAGGACGGCGTGCGCACCGGCGGGGTCGGCGACGCGCTGGCCAAGGCGCTGCGCGACGCCGAGGTCGACGTGCCGGTGCGGGACCTGGGGGTGCCGGCCGACTGGCACCCGCACGGCGGCCGGGCCGAGATCCTCGCCGAGCTGCGCCTGACCGCGCAGGACGTGGCCCGCGACATCACCGGCTGGCTGTCCCGGCGGGACCAGGCGGTGGCGCCGGTGGAGCCGGTGCCGCCGGTCGCCGTACCGGTCGCCGACCAGGGCCCCCGCGGGCGCAGCCGGGCGTCCTGACGTGTCGCCCCGGCGGGCGCGGACCGGTCCGTGACCGCGGCGGCCGGGTCCGGCCCGACCCCCGGCGGGCCGCTGATCGACCTCGGGGAGGTCGGCGGCCCGCGGCGCCCGGCCGCGCCGGATGCCGACCCGGACGCCGCCCCGCCGCCGCGGCGGCTACGCGGGGCGGGCCTGCTGCTGGCTGCGGCGCTGGCGGGGCTGGCCGGCGGCGCCGCCGCCGCGCCCACCGGCCCCGCGCTCACCGAGTCGACCGTGCCGCGCGAGCGGGCGGACCGGGTCTACGCCGTTGACGACGCGCTCTACCTGATCGGCGGTTGGCCCGGCGACCCGCCGACCCGGGTGACCGCCCGGGGCCTGCCCGACGGCGCGCCGCGGTGGCACGCGGTACTGCCCGACGTGCCCCGGGTGACGTGGGTGTTCCGGCGGGCCGGCGTGCTCCTGCTGCTCGTGCAGCCGGACCCGCCGGAGGCGGACGTCCAGGCCCTGGACGCCGACACGGGCGCCGCCCTGTGGCGCCGCCCCGGTGCCCTGCTGGGGTACGCCGAGGGGCCCGGCGGGGCCACACTCGGCGTGCTCCGGACCCCGGCGTCGGCGCCGAGCCCCGCCGAGGTGACGGTGACCGCGGTGGAGCTGCGCTCCGGCGCGGTGGCCTGGTCGCTGCGCGCCCCGGCGGAGAGCGCCGTGGAGGTCGGCTTCGCCGACGCCGACGCCGACGTGCCCGGGTCGCGGGGCGGCGCCGCGGCGCCGCCCCGCGACCCGGCCGGGCTCGACGGCCGCACCCTGAGCCGGGTGGTCGTCGGCCTGCCCACCGGCCGGGTGGAGATCCACGATCCCGGTGACGGGCGCCTGGTGGGCAGCCTGTCGCCGCCGCCGCGCCGCGGCGGCCTACCCGCCTGGCTGGCGGTCAGCGGCGACCTGGCGCTGGTGCAGGAGCCCGGCGACCCGGCGGTGGTGGCGGGCTACGACCTGGGCCGGCGGACACGGCGCTGGGCCGTGCCCTGGGACGCCCAGCCGCTGGGCGCCGCCGGCCTGGCCGCGCACGCCTGCGGTCCGCTCATCTGCCTGGCCCGCCCCGACCGCACCCGGGTCGCGCTGGACGGAGCCACCGGGACGACCCGTTGGACCGGGCGCTGGCACTGGCTGGAGCCGGTGGCCGGTCAGCTGGTCGGGGCCCGCGAGCCCGGCGGCGAGCTGGCGGTGGTCGACCCGGCGTCCGGGGCGGTGCGGCGGCAGCTGGGCGGCTGGCGGCTGTTCAGCGCGCCGCCGGTCGGGGAGGCGATCTTCGTCTGGACCGACCCGCCGCGGTCGCGCACCTGGCTGGGCCGGCTGGACCCCGGCACCGGCCGGGTCGTCGTCCTCGGCCGCACGGAGAACCTGCTGTTCGAGTGCCACCCGGGCCGCGACAGCGTGGTCTGCCGGCGGGCCGACGGCTCGCTGGGCATCTGGCGGTATCGGTAGGTTGCTGCCACCGGCCGCCGCGGTCACGGGAGGGTGCGGATGCGGGTACTGGTGATCGAGGACGAGCGCACGATCGCGGACGCGATCGCCCGCGGGCTGCGCCGCCAGGGCATGGCAGTGGACGTGGCCTACGACGGGGACACGGGGCACGAGCTGGCGTTCGTCACCCGCTACGACGTGGTCGTGCTCGACCGCGACCTGCCCGGCCGGCACGGCGACGAGATCTGCGCCGACCTGGTGGCCTCCGGGGCCCTGACCCGGGTGCTCATGCTCACCGCCAGCGGCACGGTCGCCGACCGGGTGGAGGGGCTCCAGCTCGGCGCCGACGACTACCTGCCCAAGCCGTTCGCCTTCGACGAGCTGGTGGCGCGGGTGCAGGCCCTAGGCCGGCGGGCCACCCCGGCCGCACCGCCGGTGCTGGCCGTGGCCGACCTGACGCTTGACCCGGCCCGTCGGGTGGCCACCCGGGGCGGCGCCCCGCTGGACCTGACCCGCAAGGAGTTCGGCGTGCTGGAGGAACTGCTCAAGGCCCGCGGCGCGGTGGTCTCCAGCGAGGAGCTGCTCGAGCGGGTCTGGGACGCCAACACCGACCCGTTCACCACGATCGTGCGGGTGACCGTGATGACGCTGCGCCGCAAGGTCGGCGACCCGCCGCTGATCGAGACCGTGGTGGGGGCGGGCTACCGGATTCCGGTCGGGGAGGCCGCGTCGTGACGGTCTACGCCCGCCCGCGCCGACGCCGGTTGCGGCCCACGCTGCGGCTGCGGCTGACCCTGCTCAACGGGATCCTGTTGGTGGCCGCGGGGGCGGTGCTGGTCGCGCTGGCGTGGCTGCTGGTCGACGACGCCCTGCACCCGGCGGTCGAGCTGCGACCGGGCAGCACGGTGGCGCTGGCCGACGGCCGGGAGCTGGACGCCCGGCGCTGGCAGGAGCAGGTGGTCGGCGACGCGGAGCGGGAGCTGCTGGTGCACGGCCTGGCCGCGCTGCTGGCCATCGGCCTGGTGGGGGTGGTGGGCGGCTACCTGGTGGCCGGTCGGGCGCTGCGGCCGCTGCACCGGGTGACGGCCACCGCGCGGCGGCTCAGCGAGCAGACGCTGGACCAGCGGATCCGGTACGAGGGCGCGGACGACGAGGTGGCCGAGCTGGCCGACACGTTCGACGAGATGCTGGACCGGATCGCGGGCGCCTTCGACAGCCAGAAGCGGTTCGTCGCCAACGCGTCGCACGAGCTGCGCACCCCGCTGGCGGTCATGCGTACCGAGATCGACGTCACGCTGGCCGACCCCGACGCGGACGCGACCGAGTACCGGCGGATGGCCACCGTCGTGCGCGACGCCTCCGAGCGGGCCAACCGCCTGGTCGAGGCGCTGCTCGTGCTCGCCAGCAGCGAGGCCCAGGCGGGCCGGCGGCTGGCCCGCAAGACGCCTGCCGACCTGGCCGCCGGTGCGTGCGCGGCGCTGTCGGCGGTGCGGGCCGAGACCGAGCGGCTGGGCCTGGAGGTGACCGCCGCGCTGGAGCCGGCACCGGTGGTGGGCGACCCCAGCCTGCTGGACCGGCTCGCCGGCAACCTGATCGAGAACGCCGTGCGCTACAACCACCTGCACGGTCGTCTGTGGGCCCGGACCGGATCCGACGGCACGCACGCGTGGTTGGTGGTGGGCAACACCGGTTTCGAGGTGGAGCCGGGCGACGTGCCGGGCCTGTTCGAACCGTTCCGCCGCGGGGGCCGGGAACGCACCGGCGCGCGCGGCTCCGGCCTGGGCCTGTCCATCGTGCGCGCGGTGGCCGAGGCGCACGGCGGCACGGTGCGCGCGACCGCCCACCCGGCGCCGGACGGCGGGCTGGAGGTCACGGTGCGGCTGCCCGCCGCCGACACCACCCCGGTGGTCACCGCGTCCGCGGCCGTGCCGACCGGCTGACGGTTCGCCGTGCGGCACTGTTGCCGTCGCGCGCGACACCGTCGCGGGGCGGCAGGATGCGCGCAGCGGCCGAGCGATGCGCCGTACCGGTGCGGTGACGACGCCCGCGGCGTTCAGGCGGCCGGGGCCAACTCGCGGGCCTCGCGGCGGACCGCGCGCAGCCGGGCGGTGGAGATGCCCAGTTCCCGCGCGACGTCGGCCTCGGTCGCGTCGGGGCGGCTGGCCATGATGGCCGCGGCGAGCGCCGCCGTCTCCGCCACGGGCCGGCGCGGCCGTGGTACGCCCGCCTTCGGCGCACGGGCGCCGCCACGGGCCGCCGTGGCGCTCCTGGCGGGCGTGGCCCTCGGCCGGGCGGCCGGTGCGGTGCCCGGGGTGGCCGGCGCGGTGCCCGGGGTGTCCGGGGCCGCGGCGGTCGGGGTGGCCGGCGAGGCGGTGTCCGGTGCGCCCACGGCGGGGGGTGTTGGTGCGGCGGTCGGGGTGGCC
>DATMJT010000344.1:0-2774 GCA_035553735.1 Pilimelia sp. | reverse complement strand
GCAAAGGGCTATCCCGGCGGGCCGATGGCGTTCTTCCAGCACCTGCGCGGGTGGTCCGCGAGCGGCTTCGAAGGAATCGAATTCCGGTAGTCGTGGGTAGCCGCGGCGGTGCACCGAGGCCGGCGGCAGTGGCCCCAGATGACACCCGCAACGGCGTTGTCGTCCCGTCGCCGACAGTCGGGAGAACGTCTGCGCCGTCCCCGCATATCACTGGCGGTACGCCTTGACTATTGAACCGGGCGGCCCTCTCACCGGATCATCGGTGCTGGCAGGGCTCAGGGCTCAGGGTGCCGCCTCCTCGAGGGCGTGAGGTTCCCACGGCAGCGGTGGTTCGCTTGCATGGCGTCCGCCGGGTCGACTCTCAACAATCGTTACGTTCGAGCTTGATGTCGCACCCACCGATGTCACCAGCTCGACAACGTTAGGCATGAGACATAGAGTGTTAGGTGTCACACCGCCTCTCGGAGGGCGACGTGACAAGTGGGGTCGTTGAACCGTCACGAGCTTGGGGGACCGGATGAGCAACGGCAAAGCTTCGCCGCACGACGCAGAGATCCAGGCGGCCCTCCAGCAGTACGTTGGCAAGCAGGTCGGTCGATATCTCCCGGTCACTGTCGCTCTTTGCCTTGTTGTCGCGATGATCGTTCGCGCGCCGACCGTTACCGAGCGTGACCAGCAACGGGTGGACGCCGCCGGGCGGGGAACGTCCACTTCAGCGCGTGGGGACTTGGCTGGCGCCGGTGGCGCGCCCGACGCGACACTGGGCGAGGACACCTCTGCGGATCCAGCATCCACTGCGGGCGGAGCGTCAGCGCCCAGCGCGGCAACCGCCGGTGGCGTGGGAGGTGCCAGGTCGGGATCTCAACCGTCGGGAGGCAGTGGCACGGCGGCGGCGCCGGCGCAAAGCGGCGTCTCGAAGACCGGCGCCCAATGCGGTCCGGGCGTCCGCCAGTTCACCTGGTCGAAGTACGCACCGCCGTGCGTGCCGGCGTTCAAGGGTGACAACGGCGGCGACACCGCGCCGGGGGTGACGAAGGACGCCATCACGGTCACGTACCGAAAGACGACGTCGCCCTCTTCGGCGGCGATTAACGCAGCGTCGCCGAATGCGATCGCTCCGGACGAGGAGACGATCGCCGACACGCAGAGGTACATCGACCTGTTCAACCAGAACTTCGAGCTCTATGGCCGCAAGGTCGTCCTGAAGGTCTACGACGGGCAGTCCGACCCCCTCCTCGAGATACAAGGACAGAACCAGAGCCAGGCGCAGGGCGATGCCGTGCGGGCGAAGGAGCAGGGGGCCTTTGCCGATGTGACCGGACTGAGCACCCAGATCTACGCCGAGGCCCTCGTCGATCAGAAGATCGTGTCGACCGGGGGCATCTACATGTCGCAGAAGTGGCTGACGGACCATGCCCCGTTCGCCTACGAGTCGTGGTTCCCGACCGGGGACAACGCCGCCTACGCCACGGTCGGGCTGGTGTGCCAGCGGCTGATGGATCTGCCGGCGATCGACTCCGGTGACGAGGTCATGAAGACGCAGAAGCGGGTGTTCGGAATTGTGACGCCGGAGAACCCGGTCTACTCGGCCGCTGGCGACATCATGGAGCGGGGTCTCAAGGAGTGTGGCGCGCCGATCGGCCGGCGCATCAAGTACGCCCTGAACATCGCCACCGCTTCGCAGCAGGCTGCCAGCGCCGTCGCCCAGCTCAAGGCTGCAGGCGTCACAACCGTGCTCTGTGGGTGCGATCCGATCGGGCCGGTCTTCTTCGCCCAGGCCGCCAACCAGCAGCAGTACCACCCGGAGTGGGACACCCTGTGGTGGGGTGACGTCAGTCAGCGAAGCGTGGACTCGGCACAGTGGTCGCACTCCATCGCGATCGGCACCGCTGGGCAGGTGCCGCCCAAGGACCAGCTCGAGGCCTACCGCGCCATGAAGATGGCGGGCGCCGAGCCGGCACAGCCCAACTATTCCGTGCCGTACTACAACTTGCTACATCTCTTCATGGGGCTGCACGCCGCCGGCCCGAAACTCACGCCCGAGTCCCTCCAGCGGGGCCTGTTCTCTCTCCCGAAGACCGAGGAGGGCGACACCGGGCTGTGGTCGTTCGGGAAGGGGGCATTCACGCCACACACGTCCTTCGTCGTCTCTTATTGGGATCCTAACCTCGTCTCCGCGTTCGATGGGCAGAAGGGCGGGTACGTGGCCTGCGAGGGCGGCAAGCGGTTCCCCTTCCGGGACCCGAACGCGCTTGGCCCGAGGGGGCACCTGCGGTGCTTCGGCCGCAAGTGATCGCTCCGTCGACGGGCACCAAGGTCCGAGACCTGCTCTCGAAACGCCGGGGACGCGTGGTGGCAACGTTCCCGGGACTGCTCCTCGCGTTCGCCGTGGCAGGGGCGGTGCTGCCGAACGGGCTCCCGCTTGGAGTGGTGCTGCTCGGCGGGGTCCTGGGGTCCCTGAGCGCCCTTACCTCGATGGGTCTCGTGCTCGTCTACCGGTCCAGCAGGGTCATCAACTTCGCGCAGGCGGAGCTCGGGGGGCTCGCAGGAACGGTCGGTGTGATCGCCGTTGCCGGTTGGGGATTGCCCTACCTGGTGGCACTGCCGGTGGGACTGGTGGTGGCGATGGGGACGGGTGCGTTGGTCGACCTGGTCGTGATCCGACGCTTCTTCACTGCACCTCGACTGATCTTGACGGTGGCGACCCTCGGTGTGGCGCAGCTGCTCGGCGCGCTCCAGATCGCGCTCCCGGCGATGTTCACCGACCTCAAGCC
>DATMJT010000343.1:0-8095 GCA_035553735.1 Pilimelia sp. | reverse complement strand
CCCCGGCGCCGCGGCTGTCCGCGGTGCCGGGGGTGGCGCAGGTCGAGATCACGGCGGCCGACGGCGGGGGGCGGCTGCGGTTCGCGCTGACCGGCCCGCCCGCACCGGCGCTGCGGGCGCTGGCCGCGGCGGACCTGGAGTCGATCGCGGTGCGGGAGCCGAGCCTGGAGGAGATCTTCCTGGCCTACTACGGCGGGCCGGCACGGTGAGCGCGGTCGCGGTGGCACCGCGGCCGGGTGCGGCGGTCACCGCTCTGGCGGTGCGGCAGGTGTACCGGGGCGCGGTGGTGGTCGCGGCGGTGTCCGCGGGCATGTCGGCGTTGGTGGCCGGCACCTACCACCGCACGGTCGGCGCGCTGGAGGCGTCGTCGTTCGCCGCCCTGGCGGGCAACCCGGCGATCCGCACGCTGTTCGGCGAGCCGGCGGCCCTGGACACCCCGGGCGGGTTCACGGTGTGGCGGACCGGCACGGTGGTGGCCGCGCTGGTCGGCGTGTGGGGGCTGCTGGCGGCGACCCGGGTCACCCGGGGCGAGGAGGAGGCCGGGCGGTGGGACCTGCTGCTGGCAGGGCGCCTGCCGATCGCCGCCGTGGTGGCCCGGCAGCTGGCCGTGCTGGTCGCGGCGGTCGCGCTGACCGGGCTCGCGGTGGCCGCGGCGTTGCTGGCCGCCGGCACGCCCCCGACCGGGGCCGCGCTGCACGGCCTGGGAGTCGCCGCCGTCGGGGCGTTCTTCGTCGGCGCCGGCGCGCTGGCCGGGCAGGTCCTGCCGGCGCGGTCGGCGGCCAGCGGCGCGGCGCTGGCCCTGCTCGTGACCGGGCTGCTGGCGCGGATGGTCGGCGACGGCGTCGGCGCGCTGTCCTGGCTGCGGTGGCTGAGCCCGTTCGGTCTGGTCGCGCTGTCCCGGCCGTACGCGGCGGACCGCTGGCCGCCGGCGCTGCTGCTGGTCGCGGCTGCCGGCGGGCTGGTCGCCGCCGCGGTGGGCGCCGCGGCGGGTCGGGACCTGCGCGGCGGGTGGCTGGCGCCGCCGGCCGGTCGGGCTCCGCGGACGGTGCTGCTCGGCTCGGTGCCGGGCTTCGCGGTACGCCGGGCGCTGCGGCCGCTGCTCGGCTGGTCCCTGGCGCTGGGCGGCTACTTCCTGCTGATCGGCCTGATCGCGGAGTCGATGACGGACTTCCTGACCCGCAACCCCCGGTTCGCCGACCTCGCCGCCCAGGCCGGGTTCGCCGGACTCGGGTCGGTCGAGGGCTACGCCGGCACGCTGTACGCGCTGCTCGCCGTGCCGGTCGGCGGGTTCACCGCCGTGCGGATCGCCGCCTTCGCCGCCGAGGAGTCCGCCCGGCGGTGGACGCTGCTGCTCGCCCAGCCGGTGACCCGCCGCGCCCTGCTCGGCGCCGAGGCGGCCACGGCCGCGGGCGGGGCGACGCTGCTGGCGTTGGTCGCCGGCACGGCGACCTGGGCCGGAGCGACCCTGGTGGGCGCCGGCCTGGGGCTGGCCGATGCCCTGGCCGGCGTGGTCAACGTGCTGCCCGTCGCGTTGCTGTGCCTCGGCGCGGCGGTGCTTGCCGTCGGAGTCGCACCCCGCAGCACCGGGCCGGTCGGTGCACTGCCCGCCGCCGGCGGCTTCCTGCTGCACGTCGTCGCCGACAGCGTCGACGCGCCGGCCTGGGTCGCGGGGCTGTCGCCGTTCGCCCATCTGGCGACCGTGCCGGCCCAGCCCCCGGACTGGCCGGGGGCGCTGGGCATGCTGGCCGTCGCGGCGGTGCTCGCCGTCGCCGGGCTGTACGCCTACCGCCGGCGCGACCTGCGAACCAGCTGAGGGCCGACCGCGTCCGACGGCTCCGGGGCCGCGCACGGTGGCGGCGGCAGCGGCCGGAGGCGGCGGCCGGCGGCGGCCGTGGACAAGCCCCGGTTGGGTAACTAGCTTCTGTGGCATGACTCCTTACTTTGCGGGCGCGGCGGCGGCCTGGCAGGAGAGCTGGGACCGGCAGCAGGAGGCGTACCTGCCCGACCGCGAGCAGCGCATCGCGGTGATGCTCGACACCGTCGCCGCCGTGGCGGAGACCGACCGGCCGCGGCTGCTGGACCTCGCCGGCGGTACGGGATCGATCAGCCTGCGGGCCCTGGCCCGCTTTCCCGCCGCCGAGGTCACGCTGCTCGACCAGGATCCGGTGCTGCTGGCCCTGGCGGAGGCCACCCTGGCGGACCGTGCCGTGATCGTCACCGCCGACCTCAACCGGCCGGACTGGGCGGCGGGCCTGCCGCACCGCGGCTACGACGCGGTGCTCGCCGCCACCGCGCTGCACTGGCTGGCCCCCGAGCGGCTCACCGCGCTGTACGGGGAGATCCGCGACGTGCTCCGGCCGGGCGGGGTCTTCGTCAACGCCGACCGCATGCCCGACGACGGTCTGCCGGCCCTCACCGAACGCCTCACCGCCGCCGCTCGGGCCCGGCGCGAGGCGCGGTACGCCGCCGGCGCCGCACTGTCCTGGTCGGACTGGTGGGCGCGGGTGGCGGCCGACCCGGCGCTGGCACCGCTGGTGCGGCGGCGCCGGGAGGTGTACCCCGACGACCACAGCGCCGAATGGACTCCGCCGGCCGCCTGGCATCTCGGTGCGCTGCGCGCCGCCGGCTACGCCGAGGCGGGCACCGTGTGGCGCGGGGGAGCCGATGCGGCCGTCGCCGGCGTGCGCTGACGTGCGCGCCCCGGGCGGGGTGATCGCCGCGCTGGACACCGTCCGGGCCGCCCGGCTCCGGCGCGGCGCCGGTGGGTCGGCCCCTCAGCGCGCGGACGGGGCAGTGATCAGCACGGCCACGGTGGCGTCCGCGCCGCGCCACCGCCGGCTGCCCCAGACCGTGAGGCGCCCGAGCAGGCCGTACTTGCGGCCGAGGGCCCGGCGTACCCGGTCGGTGTCCGCGGGCCCACCCACGCGGGCCCGCGCCTGCACGGGCGCACCCGTCACCGTGCCGCGGACCGTGCAGGGCGCCACCGTCACCCGGCCGCTGCGGCGGATCCGCTTGACCTTGCCGCTGTCGACCCGCGTCCAGACGGCCAGGCCGTCACCGTCGGGAACCACCCACAGCGGCGTGGGTACCGCACGACCGTCTCGGCGGAACGTGGTGAGCAGTACGTACTTCTCGGCGCCCAGCTCAGCGAGGGTCGTCATGCCAGTGCAGCGTACGCCGGTCCGCCGCGCGGCGACGGCTTCGCGCGGCGGGCGCTCCGGCTCCGGCCCCGGCGCGCCGACGCACGCCGGGGCGCCGGTGCGGACCGGGCCGCACGGGCCGCGCGGCCTCGCCCGGTTCGCCGCGGCGCGGGACAGTGCCGGGCGCGGCGGCCTGGCAGGATGGCGGCCAGGTCCGTCGACGGGGGAGGTCCGATGGAGTGGGAGGCCCGACGGACGGTGGCAGGGGTCGCCGGCGGTGCGGTCGCGGCGTTTCTGGGCGGTACGGTGTTTGCCCGCGTCGGCACCGCGGAGCTGCGCTACGCCACCTACCTCGACATCGCGCCGGGCGAGGTTCGCGCCGGTAGCCTCCTGCCGGCGGTGGCGGCGCTCGTGGTTGCGGCGGCATGCCTGATCGGTCGGCGGGCCGCCTGGCCGGTCGCGGCGGGTGGGCTGACGCTGACCGCGGCGGCGACGTGGGTCACCACAGACGTCGGCCGGCCCGTGCCCGGCGCCGCGTCGTCCGTCGTCCAGCTGATGCCGTTGGCGCTGTCCACGCTGGGCGCCGCGGCGGCGCTGGCCGGGGTGCTCGCCGCCCTGGGCCGGACGCCGGCCGTGCGCTCCCGCATGGTGGTCGGGTCGGCGCTGGCCGGCGGGGTTGCGCTCGGCCCGTGGCTGGTCGACCTCCCGGCGCGGCTCGGGCACTGGCCACCGGGCTGGCCGCCGCCGGGTGAGGGCGCGGCGTGGCTGGGGGTCGCCGCCGCGCTCGCCGCCGCGGTGCTCGGTGCGGCCGCGGCCGGCCCGGCGGGTGACGGTGCGGCCGCGACCGGCCCGACGGGTGACGGCCCGGCGCGGGGGTCGCTCGTCGTGGTCGTGGTTGCCGGCGCCGTCGTGTGCGGACTGTGGCTTCGCAAGGTGGTCGTCAACGCCTTCCGGCTCAGCCCCGACGGCCTGGCGAGCCCGCGGCGTGAGCAGGCGGTGGAGGCGTTCGGCCACTACTGCGCCGTGGCCGTGGCCCTCACCGCGGCGCTGGTGCTGGCCGGCTACGCCTACCGCAGCGCGGGCGCGCGGGCCGCCCGGTTCGTGGTGCTGGGTGGTGCGGCGGCCGGGCCGACGCTCGCCGGCGTGCCAACGGCGGTGCCCGGCGCCGCGTCGGTGGTGGCACCGGTGGTGGTCGCCGTCGCGGCCGTGGCCGGCGGCGCGGCCCTGGTGCGCTTCGCCGACGGCGGGTTCCCCTGGGACGCGCTGGGGCTGGTGACGGCGACGCTCGGGATGCTGCTCGGCCACCAGGCCGTGCGGGCGGAGCTGCCCGCCCTCGGCTGGACCCCGCCCGCGCTGGTGCTGGGCGGCCTGGGGCTGGCCCTGTCGGCCGGGGTGGTGGGCGTCGTGGTGGGTCCGCGTGCCGCGACCAGCGCGGCAGCCAGGGAGATCCGGGGTCGGGGCGCCAGCCGCGTCGGTGTCCTGTCGCTGGGCCTGGCCGGCTTCGTGCTGGTCGGGCACGCGCTGTCGAGCGTCGTGGTCACCGCCGAGTTGAGCTGGCAGCAGCAGGGGCTGCCGCTGACCGTACCGGTGATCGCGGTCGGCGCCGCCGTGCTGCTCGGCCTGCTGTTCGGCTTCGACCGGGCGGTCGACCGGATCCGCCGTGACGTGGCCGCCGCGGCGCGGCGACCCGGCTAGCGCCCGGCACGGTGATCCCACACCGTCCACAGCAGAAGGCCTGCGATGGGGGTCGGCGTGGCGCGCCGCTCGACACGCGCCGCACCACAGTGGAAGTGCTGCCAGGTCTTGACCTCGATCGATTCGACGCCTAGCTTTCGATTAGCCAGGTTTCCTAACTGTTTCTGCCGCAACCCCGTTGTCTCCCCTGTCAGGAGTGCACATGCGCAGATCTTCGTTGCGCCGGTTCGCCGTGGCCGGCGCCGCCCTGACCGTCCTGCTCACCGGAGCGTCCGTGCCGGTCCAGGCGGCCTCGTCCGGCCAGGCGGCCACGCACGGCAAGTCCGGCAAGCACCAGCTGCTCAACGTCGGCTACTTCACCCAGTGGGGCATCTACGATCGCAAGTTCTACGTCAAGAACCTGGTGACGTCCGGCGCGATCGAGCACCTGACGCACATCAACTACGCGTTCGGCGACGTCAACGCCGAGGGCAAGTGCACCTCGTCGGATGCGTGGGCGGACTACCAGCGCCCGGTGCCCGCCGAGGAGAGCGTCGACGGCGTCGCCGACACCCCCGGCGGGCCGCTCAACGGAAACCTCGGGCAGCTGCGCAAGCTCAAGGCCAAGTACCCCAAGCTGCGGATCATGATCTCGCTCGGCGGCTGGGTGCTGTCCGACCACTTCTCCGACGCGGTGCTCACCCCGCAGGCGCGCCGCAAGTTCGCCGAGTCCTGCGTCGACCTCTGGCTCAAGGGCAACCTGCCCAAGGCCGGTGCCGGCCAGCCGGGCGGCCGCGGCGTGGGCGCCGGCGTCTTCGACGGCATCGACATCGACTGGGAGTTCCCGGGCTGGCCCGGCGAGCCCGGCAACACGGTGCGCCCCGAGGACAAGCAGAACCTCACGCTGGCGGTGGCCGAGTTCCGCCGGCAGCTCGACGCGTACGGCCGCAAGACCCGCAAGAAGTACGAGCTGACCGCCTTCGTGCCGGCCAACCCCGGCGCCATCGACGCCGGCTTCGAGGTCAAGAAGCTGGCCCGCTACCTGGACTTCATCACCCTGCAGGGGTACGACTACCACGGCGGCTGGAACAAGGAGGCCAACCACCAGTCGGCGCTGCGGCTGCCGGAGGGCGGTCCCAAGCCCGACTACAGCGGCGAGACGACCGTGCAGGCGTGGGAGTCGCGCGGGATGCCGCGCTCCAAGCTGGTGCTCGGCATCCCGTACTACGGGCGCGGCTGGACCGGCATCACCGGCGGCGGTAACGGCCTGTGGCAGCCGGCCACCGGCCCGGCGCCGGCCACCTACGAGGCCGGGTACGAGGACTACAAGATCCTCGCCGGGTTGCAGAGCAAGGGCTACACGCTGTACCGGGACATCCCCAACGGGCATGCGTGGCTGTTCGACGGCACCACGTTCTGGACCTTCGACGACCCGTACGTGGTGCTGCAGAAGGCCACGTACATCCGTGACCACAAGCTGCGTGGCGCCATGGTGTGGTCGCTGGACGGCGACGACGCCAACGCCACCCTGACCAAGACCATCGGCTACGGGCTCCGCGGGCGGTAACGGACCGCGCGCATCATCGGTGGGCCGTGGGGACTACCCCACGGCCCACCTGCGTTGCGGCCGACGCCGTCCGGGTGGAGCGCGACACCCCCGGATCCACCGCCCGGCGGGACTCGGCCGCCGCAAGCGGCCCTCTCGTCCCGAGGTGTGGGCGGCGGGCCGCCCGATCAGGCAGCCGGCCGGCTTGGCCGGCGATAAGATCGGGGTCGGATCCGACGGATGGGACCTCCCTCCTGCCGTGACTGCGCTGCGGCCCCCACCGGGACGGCCGCGCCAGCCGACGGTCGGGGCGAGGCGGCGATCCGGGTGGGTGATGAGCATGAGGTTCCCGGACCGGCTGAGCGCCGGGCGACGGTTGGGTCGCCAGCTGGCCCACCTGCGCGGCGCGGGCGTGGTGGTGCTGGGCCTGCCCCGCGGCGGAGTTCCGGTCGCCGCGGAGGTGGCCACGGAGCTGCACGCGCCGCTCGACGTGATCGTGGTGCGCAAGGTCGGCGTGCCGGGGCAGCCCGAGCTGGCGGTCGGGGCGGTGGGCGAGGGCGGCGCCGGGGTGGTGAACGCCGCCGTCCAGCGCGCGGCCGGGGTGGACCGGCGGGAGCTGGCCGCCGCGCAGGACCGGGCCCGCGCCGAGGTGGACCGGCGGGTACGGGCGCTGCGCGGCGAGCGGCCGGGGGCGGCGCTCACCGGCCGGACGGTCGTGATCGTGGACGACGGGATCGCCACCGGGGCGACCGCCCGTGCGGCCTGTGCGGTGGCGCGTGCGCGGGGCGCGGCGCGGGTCGTGCTGGCCGCCCCGGTCGCGGCGCCGTCGGCCGTGGCCGCCCTGGCCGACGCGGCGGACGAGGTGGTCTGCCCGGTGCAGCCGGAGTCTTTCCGGGCCGTCGGCCAGTGGTACGAGGACTTCAGCGAGACCACCGACGCCGAGGTGATCACACTGTTGCAGGGCGCGACCGGATTCCCGCAGCCGCGCGACGTGCCCGCCGACGTGCCCGCCGACGTGGTGGTCCGCACCGGGTCGGCGCAGCTGCCGGGGGAGCTCGGCGTGCCGGCAGGGGCGAGCGGGGTGGTCGTCTTCGCCCACGGCAGCGGCAGCGGCCGGCGCAGCCCGCGCAACCGCCACGTCGCCGGGGTGCTGCGCGAAGCCGGCCTGGGCACGCTGCTGTTCGACCTGCTCGAACCGGCGGAGGCGGAGCACCGGCGGAACGTGTTCGACATTGCGCTGCTGGCCGGGCGGCTCGCCGACGCGGTGGCCTGGCTGCGTCGTCAGCCGGGCCTGGGCGACCTGCCGGTGGGCCTGTTCGGCGCCAGCACCGGCGCCGCGGCGGCGCTGTGGGCCGCGGCCGAGCCCGCCACCGAGGTGGCCGCGGTGGTGTCCCGGGGTGGCCGCCCGGACCTCGCCGGAGCGCGGCTGGCCGAGGTGCGCGCCCCCACCCTGCTCATCGTCGGCGGCCGGGACGACACCGTCCTGACCCTGAACCGGGCCGCCCAGGCCCGGCTGCGCTGCCCCCACCGCCTCATCGTGATACCCGACGCCGGCCACCTGTTCGAGGAGCCCGGCACCCTGACCGCCGTCGCCCGCGCCGCCGCCGAGTGGTTCACCGGACAGCTGGGCCCGGGGTCCGAGCGGGAGCGAGACGCCGCGGGCGGACGGTCACGCCCGCCCGCGGGCTAGCACCGGCGCGACCCCGGCGGCCGCGCGCCCCGGCGTACCGCTCGC